>NZ_VPCK01000001.1:0-299368 GCF_013418255.1 Acinetobacter sp. YH12155 | reverse complement strand
GAATAATTCAAGTGAATTTGTTTGAAAGAAGAACTTTAAAAGCTTTATTTTCACCCGATAAAATACCCATAAAACAAGAGGAAGCTCAAATGAGCTTCCTCTTGTGAAAAATTGTGGGACAGCAATGGCATTACTCATGCCGTGTTCACGGCAAAGGGTCGCTACAGGTGTGCCAGATTCTGCCTGTTTCAAGATGGACATGATCTGACTGTCAGTAAATTTAGATGTTTTCATGCAGAATCTCCTGCTCGTATCTTAAGAGAAAATTCTACTTTTAGATCCTATTATTTTTAGGGGGGATTACCTAGATGCAGATGGATCACCCTGTAAAATATATTTATTTAATGTCGCAAGGTATTTTCTTTTTTCTACATTAATATACTGATTGATCTTTACTTCATTATTTTCTTTTAATAATTGATCTAATTCAGGTGAATATGAAATTGAGTTCGGTGCTGATGGATCAGACATTAATGAATTTATAAGCTTTTGATATTTATCTTTCGCTATTTGAATAGTCGGACTAAATTTATATGTTATTTCATTTTCAGTGGAATGTACCATCAGTGAGATGAACAAACTAATAATCAATATGGATATTTTTCTTAACATGGTTGTACCTTTTTATATGAAAAAGGCTTCCGAAGAAGCCTTATTTTAAAAATATCAATTAAGACACTTTATCACCCGGTTTAGCACCAGTTTCAGGTGAAATTACCCAAACACCATCGCCATTACCCGCAGCGAGTACCATACCGTTTGAAATACCAAAACGCATTTTACGTGGTGCAAGGTTTGCCACCATCACCACCAATTTGCCTTTTAAGTCTTCAGGTTGGTAGAACTCACGAATACCGCTAAATACGTTACGTGGTTCAGCTTCACCCACATTTAAAGTGAGTTGAAGAAGTTTATCGGAACCCTCAACCGTTGCAGCTTCAAGAACTTCCGCTACACGTAGGTCAACTTTCATAAAATCATCAATATTAATGATTTCAGCTTCACCGACTTTAGGTTCAGGCTTTTTCTCAGCCTTCTTCTCTTTTTTCTTTTCAGCTTTTGGTGCTTCTGCAGGGGCAGCTAAAGAGTCTTTAGATGCATCGACCATCGCTGCGACCGCTTTCGGGTCAACACGTTGCATGAGCGGTTGGAACTGTGCAATTTCATGTGCAAGCAAAATTTGCTGACGCGATGCAAAGTCAAAGCTGTCGAGTTGTAAGAAGGCTTGAACTTGTTCAGCCAATGTTGGCAATACAGGCGCCAAGTAAACCGCCAATTGACGGAACAGGTTGATCCCGACAGAACACACATCATGCACTTGCTGTTCTTCGCCTTCAATTTTCGCAAGCGCCCAAGGCTTTTTCTCATCAATGTATTGATTGGCTTTATCAGCAAGCGCCATGATTTCACGAATCGCTGTTGAGAATTCACGTGCTTCGTATGCTTGCGCGATTGAATCACCAGCGTCAATAAAGCTTTGCACCAGTTCAGGCTCGGCACAGGTTGCACTTAACTTGTTATCAAATTTGGTGTTGATGAATTTGGCACAACGGCTGGCAATATTCACTACTTTACCCACCAAGTCAGAGTTTACTTTCTGCACAAAATCATCCAGATTCAGGTCAGAATCTTCAACTTTATCAGATAGTTTAGAGGCAAAGTAGTAACGTAAGTATTCCGGATTCAGATGCTGTAAATAGGTTTCTGCTTTAATGAAGGTACCGCGAGATTTCGACATCTTCTGGCCGTTTACAGTCAAGAAACCGTTTACAAATAAACCGGTTGGGGTGCGGTAATTAGCACCTTCCAACATTGCTGGCCAGAACAGCGCGTGGAAATAGACAATATCTTTACCAATGAAGTGATAGACCTCATTGTCAGAATCTTTTTTCCAGTAATCATCAAAATTCAGGTCTGGACGTTTGGTTTTGACGTAGTTTTCAAAGCTCGACATATAGCCGATAGGTGCATCGACCCAAACGTAGAAATATTTATTTGGCGCATCTGGAATTTCAAAGCCGAAGTAAGGTGCATCACGGGAGATGTCCCAATCGTTCAGGCCATTGTCAAACCATTCATCTAACTTGTTGGCAATTGATACCGGCAAACGGCCTTCATCACGGGTCCATTTTTGCAGGTATTCACCAAAGTTTGGCAATTTAAAGAAGTAGTGATCCGATGATTTCTCAACTGGTGTAGCACCGCTTAACGTCGATTTTGGATTTAACAGTTCAGTCGCGTTATACGTAGTTCCGCAGACTTCACATGAGTCGCCGTACTGATCTTCGGCTTTACATTTCGGGCAGGTGCCTTTAATGAAACGATCCGACAGGAACATGCCTTTTTCCGGGTCGAACAGTTGTGTCACAGGACGTACGGCAATATTGCCGGCATCACGGTTCTTGATATAAATTTCTTGCGCGCGTGCCTTGTTGGTGTCGCTATGGGTGGAATCATAATGATCAAAATCGACCTTAAAGCCGGCAAAATCACGCATATGTTCGGCCTGAACATTGGCAATCTGCTGTTCTGGTGAAATACCGTTGGCTTCAGCACGTAGCATGATGGCGGTACCGTGAGCATCATCCGCACAGACATAAGTCACTTCATGGCCCATTGCACGCATGGCACGAACCCAGATATCTGCCTGGATATAACCGAGTAAGTGGCCCATATGGATTGGACCATTGGCGTATGGAAGGGCGTTGGTGACTAAAATTTTACGCACGGATTAACTCTCTCATTCGTATTCATTATGCAATGTCCGCGATTTTACCTTAGATGATGCAGGCTTGCACAAGGGAATCGGTGAATTCTTTTCAGGACCGGATAAAATCTGCATTTCTGTGCCGAAAAAACAGAAAAAACCAAGTCTTTGACTAAGATTTATAATTCCTGTGGCTGCGCTGGCTTAACCTTCGTTTAAATACCCGTTAAACTAGGGCATTCGGTTGTATATCCAGATTTGGAGTAACTTTATGTCGTGGCTTTCTTCACTAAAATCGGTCTTTGCTCCTGCACAGGAGGTGAAAGAGGAAGAAATCCAGAAGGTACTGCAAAACTATGTACTTCCTGCTTCCCAAAACGCACTCAAAGAGCGTATTTCTCAGGTCAATGTACAGGGACAAATCCTGCAATTAACTATCAATACTTATCCGGAAGAAAAACAGTATTTGCAGCAGATTCATGATGAACTGGCCGATGTACTCGAGCAATGCGGCATCAAGGAACTGAATCTGCATGTGGTGCAGCAAAAAACCGGGGCGAAAAAAGAGGGCGGCTGTGGTCATAACCATGCCGAAGGAGAAAGCTGTTCCAGCAAGCCACAAGTTGCAGCAAAATCCAGTCTGCCACCTGTGGTCGATGCTTCGGCAAGTTCAGATGCGCTCAAGCAAGCCAATGCCAACTATCAACCCCAGCAAGAAGAAGCGCCAATTCAAAAAGCTGCACCGCAGCAGCGTGATGTGTCAAAACATCCACGTATTCAAAACGTAATTCTGGTGTCATCCGGTAAAGGTGGGGTTGGAAAATCAACCACTACCGTTAATCTGGCCTTGGCGATGCAACAGCTGGGTCTGAAAGTGGGTGTATTGGATGCCGATATTTATGGCCCGAGTATTCCAACCATGCTCGGCAATGCCGGCCAAACCCCGATGATTGAAGCCGAGCATTTTGTGCCGCTAGATGCCTATGGGATGGCGGTGCTGTCGATTGGTCATTTAACTGGTGATCATAATACCCCGGTGGCTTGGCGTGGACCAAAAGCTACGGGTGCCCTGATGCAGTTATTCAATCAGACCTTGTGGCCAGATTTAGATGTACTAGTGATTGATATGCCGCCGGGAACCGGTGATATCCAGTTAACCCTGGCGCAGCGTATTCCGGTCACGGGTGCCGTAATTGTCACTACACCGCAAAACGTAGCCTTAATGGATGCGACCAAAGGCATTGAGCTGTTTAACCGTGTACAGATTCCGGTGATAGGTGTGATTGAAAATATGTCGACGCACATCTGTTCTAACTGTGGTTTTGAAGAGCAAATTTTTGGGACCGGTGGTGGCGATCAACTGGCCGAGCAATACGATATTCCATTACTGGGCCGTTTGCCGCTGAATGTACAGATTCGTGAAAATGCCGATGCCGGTAAACCGTCTGTGATTGCCGAAGATGATGCAGCCGACAGCTATCGGGAAATTGCCCAGAAAATCATGGATAAACTGCCAAAAGCAGACAAAGACCAGAACCGGATTTTTTAATTCTGTAATGTAGTGAATAGAAAAAAGCCCAATCTTCAGATTGGGCTTTTATTTTAGGCAGATGATAAACCGGATGGCGTCGATTTTTGCTTTCTGGCTTGCAGCACATTAACAGCCACTGCAATCACCACCATGATGGTACCGGCAATATCGGTATAGGTTTCCGGAATAATCATCATTAAGGCACCCACCCCCATGAAAATTCGCCAGAACCAGTTTAAACCGGTTTTGAAATAGCCCTCGACCGCCGCGCCCAAGGCTAGAATCCCAATAACCGAAGTCACGGTAATGCTGACAATGGTGGTCCAGGCCGGGAAGGCAAATTCACGAGCATTAACGGCCACATTGGTGGTATCAATCATCAGCATGGCCGGGTTATATACAAACAGGAACGGCACAATAAAACCGGCCAGTGACAGTTTCAGTGCCTGAAAACCGGTCCGCATCGGGTCGCCGCCAGCAATCCCGGCACCGGCAAAGGCGGCCAGCGCCACTGGCGGGGTGATATTGGCAAACAGACCAAAATAGAACACAAACATGTGCGCTACCAAGGTCGGAATATCAAAATGGGCCAAGGCTGGTGCAGCCATGGTCGCGGTAATGATATAGGCCGGAATCGAAGGTAGGCCCATGCCCAGAATCATGGAAGCCAGCATGGTAAAGAACAGGGTCAGGAACAGGCTGCCCGCACCAATACTCATAATGGATGAGGTCATGACGGTACCGAAACTGGTCAGGCTGACCACCCCAATGATAATCCCGACCACCGCACAGGCCGCCATCACCGATAAGGACTGCCGGGCACCATCGGCCAGGGCATCCAGAATCTCCCGAATTCCCATGCGGGTAGATTTTCTAAAGGCTGCCACAATAACCGTAAGCACAATGGTATACACCGCGGCATAACTGACCGGAATTGACTGGAACAGGAAAAACACCAGCGCCACAATCGGAATCAACAAATGTCCGCGCTCTTTTAGCACTTCTTTAACCCGAGGTAAATCTGCTTTGGGTACTCCTTTTAGGTTGTCTTTCCCGGCACGAAAATGGACTTGGGCCATCACGCCTAAATAATACAACAGCGCCGGCAGGGTCGCGGCTAGGGCGATGGTGCCATAACTGACGCCGGTGGTTTCCGCCATAATAAAGGCACTGGCGCCCATCACTGGCGGTAAAATCTGTCCGCCGACTGAAGCACTGGCTTCCACCGCGCCGGCAAAATTTTTGTGATAACCAATCTTTTTCATCAGCGGGATGGTAAAGGAACCGGTACCGACCACATTGGCCACTGCCGTACCATTAATACTGCCCATAAAGCCACTGGAAATAACCGCCACCTTGGCCGGGCCACCCTGTTTATGCCCGGCCAGGGCCATGGCCAGATCATTAAATAATTTGCCCATCCCCGATTTGGCCAGAAAGGCGCCAAATAAAATAAACAGGAAAATGAAAGTCACCGATGCGCCAATCGCCGATGAATACAGGCCTTCGGTTTTCAGATACATCTGCCCGAAAATATCACTCACGGTATAAGGCCGGGTCAGTAGCCGTTCCGGCATCCAGTTAAAATGACTGATAAAAGGATAAGCCAGGAAAATCAGCCCGAGAATTGGCAGCATCCAGCCCATGACCCGTCGTGCTGCTTCGACCACCAGCACCACGGTCATAATTGAAAACACAATATCCAGCACATTGGGAATCCCGCCGCGGGTGGTCATAATGGCCTGATATTCTTTCCATAAATATAAAAATGAAGCGAGAGAGGCGAGGGCCAGAATCCAGTCGAACCAGGCCACATGCTGGCGGGAACTGGACTGTCGTGCCGGATAAAGCAAAAATACCAGCACCAGACCAATGGCCACGTGCGCCGAGCGTTGTAGCAGCTCTGGAAGCGGGTTAAAGGTAATAAACAGATGAAACAGCGAATAGCTGATGGCAATCGCGGCAATAAACCAGCTGACCGATTTGCTAAGAGGTTGGCGCGTGACCGATTCCCGGTCAAATTTTTCCAGCAGGGCCTGCTGTTCTTTTTCATCCAGCTGTTCAATGGTTACTTTTTCTTGTTGTGTCATACGCAGTCTCCTTGACCCCACCATTTCCAGAACGGTCGTTGCTGTACCGAAAAATGCACCACCGTGTAATCAGGAAAATCTTCGGCTATGGGCCAGCGTTTCTGATTGATCTGGAGCTGTCCTTGCATACGGCGTGAAATGGTCCAATGTAATTCTTTTAAATGATGATTGACCTGCATACGTACCTGGCCATTGGCTTGGCGCAGCACAGGATAATGATCCGGTGTACCGGCACCAAAGGACACCAGGTCGGTATGCGTTAAAATAAAATGCTGATCTTCACGCTGATAATGTTCCTGCCAGCGGGTTTTTTCTACCGAATGTTGCCACTGCAACTGAAACTGTTGCGGGCGAATCACACAGCTAGTGTTAGGACCTTTGTGACTCTCTTCAATCTTGACTAAGGTATAACTTTGCGGAAACCACAGGCCGAGCAGGATGACCAGCATCAATAGAAAAAGTGCAGCCCAAACTGCACTTTTATAGCTGAACATTAAGGTGCTGCCACCTCATCATAATAACGTTTCGCCCCCGGATGCAGCGGTGCAACCAGGCCTTGCTGGGCTTTTTCCAGGCTAATATCGGTAGCAGCCTGATGGGCATTGGCCAAATTGTCTAAATTTTCAAAAAAGGTTTTGGTCAGTTTATACACATCATCTTCAGACAGGTCGGAACGTACCACCAAGGCATTCATAATGGCCGCGGTCTGCACATCTTCTGTATTGCCATACGTGCCTTTTGGAATCACCATCGGCAGGAAGTAAGACTGGTTCTGGGCAATCTGTTTGACTTTGTCTGCATTAATACTCACCAGTTGCAGATCAAAACTCTGCTGTAGTTCCATCAATGATGAATTTGGAATACCACTGGTCAGGAAGGCCGCATCCAGTTTGCCACCTTTTAAGGCATCGGCGGCTTCGGCATAGCCCAAGTAATCGACTTTGACATCGTCATAGCTAATCCCAAAACCATTCAGCAGGGTACGCGCATTAACTTCCACCCCGGAGTTTTGTGCGCCCACGGCAATACGTTTGCCTTTTAAATCTTCAATAGAGCGAATCCCGGATTTTTTTGAAGCCACAATCTGCACGTAGTTAGGATATAAAGCCGCAATTTGCTGCACATTGCCAATTTTATCTTTAAAGCTGCCTGTGCCCTGAATGGCTTCGGTCAGACTGTCACTCATCACAAAAGCCATTTCGACTTTATTCTGTTTTAGCAGATTCAGGTTTTCAACCGAAGCGCCGGTGGTCTGGGTTTTGGAATTAACGCCGTAGGTTTTGTTATACAGTTCGGCCAGACTGGTCCCGATCACGTTATAGGGACCGGAGGCACCGCCCGTGGCAATACTGACAAAACGGGTTTGCAGCTTGTCGGCAGCAGCGGCACTGCTTTGTGGATCGGCCTGGGTGTTGTTCTGGCCTGGATCATTGGAACAAGCACTTACACCAGCTAAGGCCAGCGTCAGTAAGGTCAGTTGCGTCCATTTTTTCATTGACTTCTCCTGTGATTATTATCGTCATCCATTGTTGAAATATTGAAAGGTTTCAAACTTAAAGCTGGTTCTGGTTATTCTGATTAAGGCAGCTTGTTGAGTTAAAAATTAACCGAATAATTTGAACTTGAACAGTTTTTTTTACGCATTTATACAATTGGGGGAGAGTAAAAATGGACTAAAAACCCTTGATACATTAGAGATGAACGGCCCAGTTTTGATGACTGTTATATATTCTTTAATATGTTTTTAAGCTTATGATAATTAATGATAAATATATTGTAATTGACTGTGTTTTTAGTTGAGGAATTTATCTGTTTTGCTGCACAATGAGGCCAGTTACAATTTATTTTTTGCCTATGCCTTGCAACTCCATTACATTTGCAGCATTCGCGCATGAGGCTGGCTATGATTTCATGGTTTTTTATTGGTTTGGTGATCACCATCTTGTTGACACCTGGCCCAACCAACACCTTGCTGGCCTCTTCCGGAATTCAGGTTGGCATCCGTAAATCTTTTCATTTAATTCCCGCCGAAGCCTTTGGTTATCTGATTTCCATTACCCTATGGGGCATGCTAATCGGGCAGGTGTCGAGCCAGTTACCGTTATTGCCCACTGTGCTAAAACTGTTTAGTGCGGTTTATATCATTTATCTGGCCATCAAGTTGTGGCGTACTGCCAATGTCGAACAGCAGTTTCAGCAGCCGACCATTCGCGCGCGTGAACTGTTTGTGGCCACTTTACTAAATCCGAAGGCCTTGCTGTTTGCTTCTGCAATTTTTCCGGCCATCACCTGGACCAGCGCCGCACATTATGTGGCACATATTCTGATGTTCCTGATCCTAATTATTCCCATTGCATTTTTCTGGACCCTTGTTGGTTCCTTTTTGGCCAGCAATAAAATCCGCTGGCTTAATCCGGCCAACCTGCAAAAAACCGCATCCTTGCTGCTGTTCAGTTTTTCAATTCCTCTAAGTTATTCGGCGCTTTTAAGGCTTTAAACGCCTCATCTACAGCGGGCAGAAAAGTTGACTTCATGCCTGCTTATTTCCATTGGTGCCGATTTCAGTTAAAGTACAGCGCAGTAAAACATTCGCTTTTGGATAGAAATAAATGGCAATTAAGTCTGATCGTTGGATTCGCGAAATGAGCGAAAAACACGGCATGATTGAACCGTATGCACATAATCAGGTTCGATTTGATGAAAATGGCAACAAACTGATTTCCTATGGCGTTTCAAGTTATGGTTATGACGTCCGTTGTGCCCGTGAATTTAAAGTATTCACCAATGTCCATTCTGCCATTGTTGATCCAAAAAACTTTGATGAAAAAAGCTTTATTGATATCGAATCGGATGTCTGCATTATTCCACCAAACTCGTTTGCCTTGGCGCGTACAGTTGAATATTTCCGTATCCCACGTAATGTTTTAACCGTATGTCTGGGCAAATCGACCTATGCGCGCTGCGGTATTATTGTCAATGTCACGCCGCTCGAACCAGAGTGGGAAGGGCATGTGACCTTGGAATTCTCTAATACCACCAACTTGCCTGCACGTATTTACGCAGGTGAAGGCGTTGCACAGATGCTGTTCTTTGAATCAGACGAAGTGTGTGAAACCTCCTATAAAGATCGTGGTGGTAAATATCAGGGCCAAACTGGGGTGACCTTACCGAAAGCCTGATAGTGGAAACTTAAAATAAAAACAAGCGAGCCGTTGTGCTCGCTTATTTTTTCGCCAATTCATTCATCGGAAAAACGGGCTTTTTGGCCTGTATTTTTTTGCAATTGATAAATTATTACGCATAATGAACAACAATTATGACTTGGTAATCGCATGTTTTTAAGGATAAAAACACATAAATAAATAGCCAAGTTCTGGATAAATAAAAGAATGATGCGGAGCATCTGGGAATAGGATGGTCGAGATGACTGAATATGGAATTGGCCTAAATTTTAGAAAAAGTTGCTTAGCTGCCTTGGTCGGGATGTTGCTAAGTTCTCCTGCATATGCTTTACAGAATCTATCCGATGAACATCTGGCAAATACCACAGGTGAAGGGATTGCCTTGCTTCCTGAAAATTTCAAAATGGTATTTCAGCGCCCGAATGATGTGTCTGCGGCATCAAGTTATACCCGTAATCTCGATAATCCGGAACAATATGACACCGGTTTTATTCGCATCATTCCGGTAGGTGAAAATTACGATAATTTAACCCTCAGTCAGACTGATGCTGCCAATCAGAGAACCAAAGCGGATATTTTTATTTATGGTCTGGCGCTCTCTGAAACCAATAACAATATGAACCAGCGCTATAGTAATCAGGGGTTTGATTGGGGCAGTGCTGCGAATCCCTGGTTATTTCGCGCTGGTACAGCCGAAAATATCCGTCAATTTGACAGTACGAATGCAGCGGCCGATATCAGTTATATTTCTTTAGAAGCTCCTTTGGCCAAAGTGGATGCTGATGATCAGGACAATAATATTAAACTTGGGCTTTGGTTAGATGCTTTTTCACGCAGCTGGAACTCAAGTAACAAGGTGGACCCAATTACGGGGGCACCTGTCACGACCGATGCGGTCAATGATCCTGACTTATTAAAAAATCAGCGAATTCGATTGCAATTGGTGGCCAATGGTCTAAGCCTAAGTGGTTCACAGGTTCGACTGTTTCAAACCATGCCTTCTACCAATGCAGTAGAAAGTCAGACTTTAGGTATGGCCAGTCTTATCCGTCTGAATACCAATGATAATCCTGAAGTTCTAATTTATGAAAATACCCAGGCTAATAAAGAACTGCTCAATGCCAGAGGTTTGCGTATAAGTACAGCAACCCTCAATGATGGTACCGCGGTTACGCCTGCACTCGACCGTTCTTTAGCCCCAATTTTCCATGCTGAAGAGGGTTTGTATTTGTATAGCCCTAACATCAATTTAGTGCTCGGCAATATGCACCAACCGTTTATTTTGGGCTCGGAAGGTCAGAATATTATTTTAGAAGTGACCCGCATTCCGAATGTCCCTGAAATTTATAAACAGATTTATACCTATTATGCCGATATTGATGGCGATAACACCGAGATCAACCCTGCTGACTATAAAGGCTCAACCTGTAATGTTGCTTATTGTGGCTCTAATATTTCCCAAGTACTTTCAGGGGCAGGAACCACCAACTACCAGGGAACCAATGCAACACATAGCAGTATTTCAATTGGTAGCGTGACACGTGATCCGACCACGAATCTGTTAAAAGCCAACACTGCGAGTAATTCTACCGGTGTGGTATTTAGAAGCCCGCATGCAACTGCAGCACCTGTAAACTTGGGCTCGGTGGCAATTGATGGTGTGCTGATCCAGCACTTGAAGTTTAAGACCACGGGACTATAAGAGGGAATTTGAGATGCTGAAAAAAATCTGCTTTCCACTGGCTCTTTGTGTCAGCACATTCAGTTCTGCTCAACTGGTCAGTTTAAATCAAGATGAACTGTTAAATACGGTCGGGCAGGGCGGTGCCGATTTAAGCTGGACGCTTTCTTTAAACCATAAATATGCCAATGACATGAGTCTCAAGAATATTTCCGAACTCAGTAATGGTGAGGTCACTACGGCAAATTATCAGTATGAATGTAGCAATGATGTGTTATGCCGTTTTGCTTTTTCTCCCAATAATCATCGTGATGAAAATGGTCAGAAGTGGCTGGTGTTTAAACAGATTCAGGGCACGATTCAGATTGATAAATTCTCCTTGGAAGGCACCACCATTATTAATAAGGATAAAAATCCACAAACAGCGATGCTGCTTAAATTTTATGATAAGCATCCTCTAAAAATCAGGAATTTGGGTTTTGCGAGTCTGGCGGTTGAGTCAGGTGATGAAGGTTATTTAAACAATACCCGATATACCACCTATAACAATGGTTCTCAGGTTCCTTCATTTGATCAGGGGCAGGAACAGGGATTCATGGGACTGAATGTTCATGGCAACTTGCATCTGTCAGGAGATATTAAAATTTTCAGTTATAACTGCTCAGGAGCTGCAACCAGCCGCTGTTAAGCGTTGGGATTTCAAAAGGACATTGAAATGAATAAAACAATAAAATTAAATGTACTTGCCTTATCTATCTGTTTAGCTCAGCAGGCATACGCACTACAGCCTATTTCTGATCGTAGTCTCAGTCAGGTGACAGGGCAGGATGGTATTTCTATTACCCATGAAGTTTCGAAGGTGACAATTGATCAATTGAACTGGGTGGACTATCACAATACCGGCAGTATGAAACTGGGGATGCATGATATTGAAGTGCTCAGCTCGGGGGGGCAGAATATTAAAAGTACCCTTGATGTTGACGTTGGTACCACAGCAAATGGTGTCGGCATGCATATCCAGGCGAGTATTTCGCCATTTAAATCTACGGTTCAGAACATCATGCTCATTTGTGAGCCGAACTGTGGTGATAACCAAACAGATCAGAACCTGGGGTCTTTAAGCTTTCATACTATTTCACCACTACGTTTTAACTTAATTACCAGTAATGGATTATTTAACCGGAATGATCTGGCTCATTTAGATTTTGAGCTTAAAAATGCCAGTATTTCTTATGGTCTAAATGGCCAGAACCTGACCTTAAAAGATTTTAACTTTAACCTGTCTGCAGATGGGTATATGTATTTGGATCAGGATGAAGGGATTGTGCTGGCAACTAAAAACAGTCCTACTGGCCAAGACCATATTGTAAATTTAGGACGGGTAGAAGATCTGACCAATGTATCCGATAACCGGTCAGGAGCAACCAATCCAGGGGTGAATATTGATTTACGTTATGGTCCAGAGGGAAGCCAGAATAACCTGATTCGTATGGGAGCTTCTGGAGCAGTGACCAATGGTAAGCTCTTTATTAATGCCAACCAGGCTGGAATTGGGAAGTTTAATACGGTTAGTCGTAATTCAGGCGATTTGACTGAAACAACACGGCAAGCCGGTGGTTATGATATAGCCGGTCCGGGTGGTTTACATCTGGGTATGTCTGCCGAATTTACCCGAGAAGGCAACCCGCTACTCAATGGCAGGGCTCCGACTACACTCGAGATTGGGCATACAGGTACAGGCAGCTATGCAATTGAATTTTCTAACTTATCGCCACTTGCAGTACGTGATAGTAATAATGTTGATGATTTGACTAAACGCAACGCCTATATTGATTTTGGTGATATTTTTATTAATACCGTTCAGGCCAAATCTTTAAACTTTATTATCAATGAGAATATGCAAAAGGTGCTGGGCAGTAATACTCTAGAATTGATTTATAACATTAGCCCTGATCAGAATGCACAAAATTTAGCGCTTATTGCGGTGCGAGGTATGGATTTTCAGGCCATCGCGCGTAAGGCCAGATTCATTTCAGATAACTCAATTGATGCCATTACCGCAACTTCTGATGAGTGGGGAATTGGTATTCCAATCTTTAACTTAAATACCAACCTGGCTTTGTATGCAAAAAATTATAGTCGTAATGGCGTTGACCGTTCTGGTTTAGGCTATAACCTGGCACTTTCGACGGAAGGCTATGGTATTGACCAGAAAACAGGTGCACCAAGTACAACCTCTATTCTGATTATTGATGGTGCGACCGGTAAATACAGTGGTGAAGAAGTCAACTATTATGCGGGCCTAAGAAATATAGATGCGTACCTGAAATCGGATGGGGTGATTGGTTTTGAAGAAGATGGCATTTATGTCAAGGCAGATAACTTGCTGCTGGCTGCAAAAGCTGAAATTGCAATTGGTCAGTTGCCTGGCTCTTTATATAACTGTGCTGAAGTGGAGTGCCAGAACCGGGTAGTTCCTATCGATAACTTTGCCAGAAAAGATGACATCTTGGCTTCTTTAGCCTTCAAGCTTGATGGTAAAGGTGAACTTATGATTATTCCTGGTCTTGAGTCCACGAATGCCACACCCGATACTAATTTTTTATCTTTAAAAGCAAATTTTGAATTTAATCCGATTGCAGAGACAGATAAAGATGATCCAAGTGTTTTGGGCAGTTATATCAGCCTGATTAATGAAGACCAGAATGGCGTCGGGACTAAAACCTCCAGTGTAAATTTAAACAAAATGCAAGGTCATGTCGGTTTAGATGCCCGTGTTCTAGTGAAACAAGATACGGTGGTCTTGGATAATCAGGTGAACTTTAATTATAAAGCGACAATGCAGCCTGGATTGGGACAAGCTTTTAAAGCAGAAATGGCGATGTCTCCATCTGGAACGATGCAAAAAATTGCTGATTTTGCCATTCCTGGTGGCAATATGCGTAGCACTTTAGGGATCACACCACGCTAAGTAGATGAAATTGGCTTAAGGATTTGAGTATGAAAAAAACAATAATGTGGGCTCTTATAGGTTCAGCTTTATCCATGACGAACACAAGTCATGCCTTATCTGTGCTTGAAGATGCTGAATTATCGGATGTGACAGGACAGGCTCTATTTTCTGTCGTGAAAGAAACAGATGCTAGTCAAGGTTTAGATTTTTTTAAACTGGGAATTGATGCTGAGTTATCACTAAATGCCAATATTAAATCCTTGCAACTTGGCTGTGGCGGTGAAAATGGTGCGGGTGCTTGTGATATTGATATCTCTGCTCTGTCATTGGGCTGTGTGGTGGGCGCGAGTGGAAATTGTATTACCTTACCTACCAATATTGCAGGACAGCCCAAAGGCCAAGATTTTGATAACAGTTTAAGTAATCAAAAAGAGTTAAGAGATTTTGTCTTAACGAATCCCTTTTTCCAATTTGCGATCAAAGGAGGCGACCAAGCTGCAACTCGTGAAGTGGTCGGGGTAAGAGTGGGTGCGGATAAAGCCCAAGGCCCGATGAGCATTGGTGCTATGAATAATTTTAGTGGTTATTTAACCGGAATCAATAATTTATATATTCAGGCACAAACCAATGTGGCGGTTACCTGTAAGCAGGGAACAGCAAACTGTTCCGATGCAGATGCTTCAAAGTATTCTCAAGATTTCGTTGGTGATTATGGTCTTCTTGCTGGTGGGGAAAAGCAACAATATGAAGCAAGTGCATATTTAGGGGTTAAAAATGCTGAAATCCTTAATCTTTTTTTTGGTGCTGTAACTGTGGAATATCGTGACCAGACGATTAATACAGCAGCAGCTCAACGGGAAAACTTAGGTATTGTCGCAAACGGAAATCGTATGACCCAAGTACAAATCCATGGTTTGCAATTAGGAAGCTTGGTCGATGAAGTTGTACAAAATCTGACAATTAACCAAATGTGTACCGGTCATGATCCTGGCAAGTGTAGTGCTATTGGTACAGAAACGATTGGAAATACGTTATTGCCTTTATTACGTACAGGAATTCAAATTTATATGAAACAGGAAACATTAAAAGGTTTAAATCTTCCTGTTCCTGAGCAAGGTACTTTGGAGCTGGATGGTGCTTATAGTACTAAACTCACCAATTTATTAAATGCCTATGTCTTGCCTTATAATTTAGGCAATGTACATCAAATTGATGTTGACTCTAACTTGTTTGGTATTGCCTTAACTTCTTTAGGGAATGGTATTCGTTTCCCTGGTTTTGCTGAGGATGCAAAAGCAACCAAGGGATGGTCAATGTATTTAGAAGATGCTTTTACGATTAATATTAATCAGCCTTTAACTACCTTAATGTCCAATATTGTACAAACCGGTTTGGCTGCTCAAGGGAATATTACAATGCTTGAGCAACCATACCGTAATTGCTATGGAAGTATGAAGTTCTGCTAAGCCTTAAAACTAAAAAATCCCGCCGAAGCGGGATTTTTTATATACAAAGACTTATTATTTTGCGAGCTTCGCCAATAACTCATCTTTGCTTAAGTTGGTTGATTCAGCATCACGGCGACCTTTATATTCAAAAGTACCCGCATCTAAGCCTTTTTCACCAATCACAATACGGTGTGGAATACCGGTTAACTCCAGATCAGAGAATTTCACTCCTGGGCGTTCATTACGGTCATCCAGTAGTACATCATAACCGGCAGCACTTAATTCTGCATATAAGGCTTCTGCAGCTTCTAATGTGCGCGGTGACTTGTGTGCATTCATTGGTACAATTGCGACTTCAAATGGAGCAATGGCAGCTGGCCAGATAATCCCTTTCTCATCATAATTCTGTTCAATTGCAGAAGCCACGACACGGGTCACACCAATACCATAACAGCCCATGGTCACTACAAATGGTTTGCCATCTTCGCCTAACACTTTACAGTTCAGTGCTTCAGAATATTTTTGGCCCAGCTGGAAAATATGGCCCACTTCAATTCCGCGTTTAATTTGAAGTACACCTTTACCATCTGGAGATGGATCGCCTTCTACCACATTACGCAGGTCATAAACTTCAGTAAACTGAGCATCACGTTCCCAGTTCACACCTGTTGCGTGTTGATCTGCGGCGTTGGCACCTGCAACAAAATCAGACAAGACAGAAGCAGCACGATCGACAATCACGGTCATGCCTTTTTCAACCAAGCCTTGTGGACCTACAAAACCAGCGGTCAGACCAAGCGCAGCAATTTGCTCTTCAGTAGCGAAGGTTAATGGCGCTGCAATTAAAGGATGTTTTTCAGCTTTAATTTCATTCAGTTCATGGTCACCGCGCAGGAACAGGGCAATCACCGGAACAGTGCCATTTTCATCGGCAATGCCTTGTACCAGTAAAGCTTTAACAGAATGCGCAGGATCAGTACCGAGGAAGCTTGATACATCCGCGATGGTCTTTTGATTTGGAGTATCTACAACAGTTAAGGCTTGGCTTGGCGCTGCACGCTCACCGACCAGAATCGCTTCCGCCATTTCAATATTGGCTGCGTAATCTGATTCAGTCGAGAAGGCGATATCATCTTCACCGCTGTCTGCCAGAACGTGGAATTCATGGGAACCTGAACCACCAATTGAGCCGGTATCGGCCTGTACCGGACGGAAATCCAGACCAAGACGGCTAAAGATCCGGCAGTAGGTGTCATACATGACATCATACGTTTCTTGCAAAGAAGCCTGATCAACGTGGAAAGAATAGGCATCTTTCATGATGAATTCACGTGAACGCATCACCCCGAAACGTGGACGGATTTCGTCACGGAATTTGGTCTGAATCTGATAGAAGTTCATTGGCAGCTGTTTGTAACTTTTCAGCTCAGTGCGTGCCAGATCGGTAATCACTTCTTCATGGGTTGGGCCCAGCACAAACGGGTTGTTGTGACGGTCGGTAAAACGCAGTAATTCCGGACCATATTGCACATAACGGCCTGATTCTTCCCATAACGATGCAGGCTGGGTCACTGGCATAAAGGTTTCTAAAGCGCCGGCGCGGTTCATTTCTTCACGGACAATCGCTTCGACTTTATTTAATACGCGTACCCCCATCGGCAACCAGGTATACAGACCTGAAGCCAATTTACGGATCATCCCCGCACGTAACATGAGCTGATGTGAAATCACTTCAGCATCATTTGGGGTTTCTCTTAACGTAGCAAACAAAAAGCGACTCGCGCGCATGGAAACTGTCCTGATAATTAATCGTGAAAGCAGAGATTATACGATAAAAAAATGAGGTGAACATTCGGAATGTCACCTCATTGTGTTTTCTTCTGGCTCAAGACATCAGTTTGCGGCTTTGGCGCAGCATGAAATTCTTGAAATCATCCAGATAGGTGAAGATGACGGGCACCACCACCAGCGTGAGCAGGGTCGAGGTAATCACCCCGCCAATTACCGCATGGGCCATGGGCGCACTCTGTTCGCCGCCTTCACCCAGACCGAGTGCCAGCGGGACCATGCCCATTACCATGGCAGACGTGGTCATTAGAATCGGGCGTAAACGGGTTTTACCGGCCTGAATAATCGCCTCATAACGCGGCTCACCTCTGTCCATGGCCTTTTTAATAAAGTCGATCAGCAGGATGGCGTTCTTGGTGACCAGTCCCATCAGCATGATAATCCCGATAATCGAGAACAGGTTCATGGTGGAGTTCAGCAGGAACAGCGCCAAAAACACCCCAATCAGCGACAGTGGCAACGAGGCCATAATCGCAGCTGGGTGAATAAAGCTGTTAAATTGCGAGCCCAGCACAATATAAATAAACACAATCGACAGGGTGATGGCGGTCAGTGCATAACCTGCGGACTCAGCCATATCGGCATTGGAACCCTGGGTGTCGAAACTGTAACCTGGTGGCAATTCAAAGTTGTTTTGAATGGCTTCAATGTCCCGGCCAATATCACCAGCTGGGCGACCTGCGGTATTGGCCTCAACCAGAACTTCACGGGCCAGATCACGACGGTTAATCTGCGAAGCGCCGAGGTTTTCTTCAAAGCTGGCCACACTGGCCAACGGCACCAGAATGGCTTGACCATTGGCATCGGTTTTTTGTGAGGTCAGCGACATTTGCTGGACATCACCCGGCAGGCTGCGGCGGTCTTCAGTCAGACGGACATTTACATCATAGGTTTCGCCGTTTTCATCTTGCCAGGTGGTGACGTCATCGCCGGCAATCAGTGGACGAATCACGTTGGCAATCTGGTTCACAGACAGGCCTAAATCACTGGCCAGTACCCGGTTGATCTGCACTTCCAGCGTCGGTTTCGGTTCTTTCAAGGAGCTTTCCAGATCGACAATGCCATCTACCTGGGCAATTTCCAGCATAAAGCGGTCGGAAATCTGTTGTAGCTGGTTTAAATCCGGCCCTTTAATCGAAATCATCACCGGTTTTTGCCCGCCCGATACGGTTTCATCTGCCGAGGCCACCGAGGTGACACGAATGCCAGCCACGGTTTGCAGGCGTTCACGGAATTCATTATTCAGGTCAGTCAGGGTTTGTTCACGCTCATTGCGCGGCGTAACACGTACGCGTAAATTGACATGGTTTTTACCGCGGTCAGTCAGACTGTTAACCGAACCATAGGTAGAAATAACCTGTGGATGCTGGCGAATAATCTGATCGACCTGTTTCAGTTTGGCCTGTGAATATTCCAGCGAGGCATCCACCGGGGTTTCAAATTTAATCCGGATTTCACCTTTGTCCGGTACCGGTACAAATTCGGTACCAATCAGTTTGGATAAACCGAGTGCGCCAAATAACGAAGCTACGGCAATCAGCAGGGTAATCAGACGGAACCGTAAGGCCAGTTTTAGCAGCTTTTCATAGATATGACTAAGATTGTCCAGTTTGGTGGAAATCCAGTTCAGAAAACGTTTCACCCGGCCTGGCTGTTTGTTGGGGTTCTTACGCTCGGCCCAGTGTGCCGACAGCATCGGGTCCAGGCTAAAGCTAACAAACATGGAAATCAGAACTGCGGTACTGACCGTGACCCCAAACTGATAGAAGAAACGGCCAATAATCCCGCCCATAAAGGCCACCGGCAGGAATACCGCAACAATGGTCAGGGTGGTGGCCAGAACCGCCAGACCAATTTCTTTGGTACCATCCAGCGCTGCGCTAACATGGTCTTTGCCCATGTCGGCATGACGGACAATATTTTCCCGCACCACAATCGCGTCATCAATCAGCAGACCAATACTTAAAGACAGGGCCAGCAAGGTCATCATGTTGATGGTAAAACCAAAGGCCCAAATAAAGGTCAATGTGCCGAGCAGGGCAATTGGCAGGGTCAGGCCGGTAATGGCGGTGGAGCGGAACGAGCCTAAAAACAGCAGGACGATCAGTACTGCCAGCGCTGCACCTTCAATAATGGTGCGGGCCACATCACGGATACTGCCGCGAATGCCTTTGGAGCTGTCGACCACCACTTTGGCTGTGGTGCCCTCAGGCAATTGTTGCTGAAGGTCATCCAGCACTTTATAGGTGTTATCGACCACCTCAATGACATTAGAATCTGAACTGCGCAGAATATCCACCGCAACCGCAGTTTTGCCATCTAAAAAGGCACTGGACTCTAGCTCGGCCTGGCTATCCTGAATGTCAGCGACCTGTTTCAGATAAATCGGTGCACCATTTTTATTGGCAATAATCAGGTCCCCAAAGGCCAGCGGATGGATAACCTTGGAGTTAATTTCAACCACCAGCTCGCTGTTGGCCTGTTTCAGGGTGCCGCCCGGCACTTCAACATTTTCTGCTTTTAGGGTGTTGATGACCTGATCTACGCCAATCCCGAAACTTTGCAGTTTTTCTGGTTGTACTTCAATCCGGATCTGGCGCTGTGCATCACCGAGTAAATTGACTGTTCCCACCCCCGGTACAGTGCGCAGTTGCGGCACAATGCGTTGATCCAGATAAGCACTTAAATCACGCAGTGACATCTGCTCGGATTCAAACACAATCGACATAATCGCGTTGGCCGTCGGGTCGTAACGCTCCACCACCGGGTCCTGGATTTCATCACGGAATTCGGCGGTGACACTGGCAATTTTATCGCGTACATCCTGCGCTGCTACGGCAGAAGATACCTCCAAGTTGAACTCGGCAATAATGGTGGAGAGGCCCTCACTGGACTGGGAAATTACCTGTTTGAGACCGGAAATGGTGTTGATCTGATCTTCCATTTTCTTGGTAATTTCAGATTCAACCGTTTCCGGCGAGGCGCCCGGATAGTTGGTATAGACCACCACAAACGGAAAGTCGACATCCGGAAATTCTTCAACGCCCATACGCTGCCAGGAAGCCAGACCCAGCACCATCAGACACAGCATCATCATGACCGTAAAAACGGGATATTTGACACTAATTCGGGTAAACCACATAGTTTTCTATCCTGAGGCGTTTTCGGCGGTCTGGCTGATGCTGACCGGTTGCTGTTCATTCTGCGGACTAAACTTGACCCGACTCACTAAATCGCCGGCCTGCAATCCGCTTACAATGGCGGTATTATCACTATAGCGCTGCTCGAGCACGTGAATATCGATCCGGACAATCTTGTTCTGGCGAATGGCCCAGACATAAGGTTTGTTTTGTATATCCTGAATGGTGTCTAAAGGAATCAGCTGACCAGAAATCGAGTTGGATGAAACAATATTGCCTTCAACAAAGGCACCGATGCTGAGCGAGTTGATGGATTCATTGGGTGTGGCAAAAAACTCGATCTGACGGCTGGCCAGATCGGCAATTGGAGATATCCGGCTTAAGGTGGCGGTCAGCTGGGCCGGATTGCCCTGAATTTTATATTCAATCTTTTGGCCGACCTTGAGCGCAGACTGCTGGTCACTTGGCAGTTTGGCCTGAATTTCCAGCCGGTCCGGATTGACAATTTCAAACAGGGTCTGGCCGGCAGAAACCGTCTGGCCGGGTTCGACCTGACGCTGGGTAATCACGCCGCTAATCGGGCTGAGAATGGTGCCATCACGGTCGGCTTTTTCGGCAATATCGACGTTGGCCTGCTGGGCACGGACATTTTCCAGCTGGGCACGATAATCGACCTGACTTTGTTCATATTCAACTTTGGAAATAAAGCCCTGATTCAGCAGGCGACGTTTACGCTCCATCATCACCCGGGCCTGATTGGCTTGTGCCTGCGTGGAGGCAAGGTTGGCGCGTGCTTGCGCCAGACGCGCGGCATTATCCTGATTGTTTAAACGGACCAGCACCTGACCTTTGCTAACCCGCTGACCCACTTGCGCATTGACTGCACTGGCGGTGGCCGTGACCTGTGCCTGAATGCTGCTGTGTTGTACGGCACGAATGGTGCCGGTAAAGGCAGTTTTGGACACCGAGTCGCCGGTTTGCACGGCCACCACATCATCCTGAATCAGTTCAATGGTTTCTGGTTCGCTACGGGCCTGTTCCGGTTCTGAGTTCTGGCAGGCGGTCAGCAGCAGGCACAGGCAAAGTGTACTGAGGCCGAGTAGGGGCGTACGAAAACGGGTAGAAGTATGTGATATACGCGGTGCTGGTCGCATGCATATTTATCCTTATTTTTCTTGTCACATGACAATTCAATTAAAAACTTCACTTTATTCAAGTGCTTTTAAGCGAGTAATAATTCTGTCGTATTCTGCCTGTGTTTTTCGATAGCTCGTTTGTAACGATTGAATCTGCTGTCTTTTCTGATTTAAGTTGGTCAGGTTGTTGTTTAAATTGTTTTTCAGCTGTTCCGGGACCGGTTTGACTTTGCGCAGATATTCCATTTCCTGACGTTTAAACACAATCCGGTCATTCTGTAATTGTTTTAACTGTTCCTGCTGAAAGGCAATCTGCTTTTTAATATGTGCCAGCGCATTGTCACGTTGCTGGGTAGCAATATGACTGTTGGTATAGGCCTGTTTTAGTTTTAAATCCTGCTCGCGCTGACGGGCCTGCGCGGCACGTTGTGGCGCCTGACGGGCATCGGTTTCGCTATTATAGGGACGCGCACGCTGAATCACCTGCATGTTGCGGTCCAGTGCTTCATAGCCATAGCGGATATGGTTTGGCGTAACATTGCTGCTGATATTGGCCACGCCGTTTTTATCGTAGTAGCGATACCACGCCGGCTTGTTGTCGGTATTGGCAGACAGCTGTCCTATCTGTAAAGCCAGCAGCAGGCCCAGTAATGATTTACTGAACAATGATGTATGCGCCCTTTTTGTGAGAGCTTTTTGAAAAAAAGTACGCACAAGCTTCCCCGAGATAAAGTTGACTAATTTACTTATTTTTAAGTCTTTAAACTGTTATATTAGACCAGAATCAGAAATTTAAAAAATACAATAGACAAAAAAAAATCAATGGTCATGGAAAAGTGTGAAGCAGTTATACAAAGTTCCTATAAAGTGTAGGTTTGGGCAAAAACTGTTCATTGAAACCTAAAGTAAAGATATGTTAAAAATAACCATAATTATGTAAATAAAATTCTACTACACCGAATTGCTTGTACAAACAAAATGGGAAGGGTCATTAAATGGACGATAAACTCCAAAATCTAAAAGTCATGGTGATTGATGATTCAAAAACCATTCGTCGTACAGCTGAAACTTTATTACAGCGTGAAGGCTATGAAGTGGTCACTGCCGTCGACGGTTTTGAAGCATTGTCTAAAATTGCCGATGCAAATCCGGATATCGTTTTTGTTGACATCATGATGCCACGTCTAGATGGCTATCAAACCTGCGCATTAATTAAAAACTCGCAAAACTACCAGAATATTCCAGTCATCATGCTGTCCAGTAAAGATGGTCTGTTCGATCAGGCCAAAGGCCGCGTGGTGGGTTCAGATGAATATTTAACCAAACCTTTTAGTAAAGATGAGCTTTTAAACGCGATTCGTAATCACGTAAGCGCATAACTCGGGGAATATAAAGATGGCACGTATTTTAATTGTAGATGATTCTCCAACAGAAACATTCCGCTTCAAAGAAATTCTGACCAAGCATGGTTTTGAAGTGCTTGAAGCAGCCAATGGTGCAGACGGGGTGACCATGGCACAGGCCGAGCTTCCTGACTTGGTGCTGATGGATGTGGTGATGCCGGGTGTAAACGGTTTCCAGGCAACCCGTCAAATTGCCCGTGGGGATACCACCAAGCATATTCCAATTGTGATCGTGAGTACCAAAGACCAAGCCACTGACCGCGTTTGGGGGAAACGTCAGGGTGCCAGCGATTATCTGACTAAACCTGTAGATGAACAACAATTAATAGACGTTATTAATCAACACCTGAATGCAGGATAACTTATGGCCGCAAATGGATTTATCGAATTACTTCGGTTGTCTAAACGGGGAAATAAAAACTACGTTACAACTGAAAATGAAGTAAACCGATGGTCTGGCATTGCGTTTGAGATGATGGGGCAATATTTCGTTGCCCCGTTGGGGGAAGTCACTGAGGTTATCTATCCACCAAAATATACGCCGGTACCTAACACCCAGAACTGGGTGATGGGACTGGCCAATATCCGGGGCCGATTACTCTCAGTTTCAGACTTGGCACATTATGTTTCTGGACATAGCAGTGCTTATTCACCGACTCAAAAAGTAATGTGTATTAGTCATCAAGACCATTATGTCGGTTTGGTTGTAGATCAAGTTTTGGGGATCCAACACTTTAATAAGAAAAGTTTCTTTTCTAAACACAATGATTTAGATAGTAATTTACAAGAATATTGTCAGGGGTATTTCCACCAGCATAACCAGCAATGGCATATTTTCTTATTTAGTCGTTTATTGCAAAACCCAAAATTTATGAACGCATCTATAAAATTTATAAATTAACTATCGCGTACGCATATATAAAGGCGAAAATCGGGGAGAAGCTGCATGGGCTTTAAACTTAAAAAGAAAAACTCAGGCGATGGAACCAACCGCAAAAGCGGTTCGGCATCGGTCGCAAAATTACAGACGCAAATTGACCAGTTTGCGGGTGTATTCGGTGATACCAATAAATCAAAGCCACTTATTTTCATTGCCGCAGTTGCGCTGTTGGTCTCGATTATCAGTCTTTTGTCTTTATTCTATAGCGTACCGCGTACCAACCAGTTAACCCAGAGTCTGGGTGAATTACGTTTGTTATCGCAGACCATTTCACGTCAGGCCACTGAAGCCACTGCTTCAGGCACCAAAGAATCGATCCAGAAGCTGACCCAGTCACAACAAAGCTTTAAAGACAACCTGGAAACGGTAAAAGATATTGGCAGTAACTCGGCCGAGCTGGAAAAAGTCGAAGCCGACTGGGCCAAAGTTTCTCAGAATATTGATGCGATCAGCTCGCAACAGGCTATTATTAGCAAACTGTATGACACCAACATCGCGATCAGTGAAACCATTCCGGGGATTCAGGCCGAATATAACCTGATGGTTGACCAGATGGCACGTCAGGACATGCCAAGTAGCCAGGTGGTTATTGCCAAGAACCAGGTGTTCATTGCAGAACGTATCCTGCGTTCAATCAGCTCGGTATTAACCGGTTCAGAAAACTCGCGTGAATCTGCTGATGACTTCAGTGCCGATACCGAAACATTCGGTGCTTACTTGAATGCCCAGCTGAACGGTAGTGCAGAGCTCGGTGTACAGCGTATTGCGGACCCAGGCCTACGTGAAGCTTTAGAAGGCATCCAGTTTGAATATGATGACGTTTTAAAATCTGCATCGGCAACGGTATTAAATAACTCGGCGCAGATTGTACGTGTACGTCAGGCTGCATCGGACATTTTTAGTCAGTCAGATGAGCTGTTAAACCAGTTAAATAAATTATCTAGCGGTGCAGGCCCGGCAGTCATTATTCCGGCCGTACTGTTAATTGCCAGCTTATTGGTCTTCCTGGTACTGGTATTCAAATTACTGACTTTACGTGGTCAATCCGATAAACAACGTGTAACCCGTCTGCAAGACGAATATGACCGTAACCAGAACGCGATTTTACGTTTACTGGATGAAATTGCCGACCTGGCGGATGGTGACTTACGTTCATACGCGACCGTATCGGAAGACTTTACCGGTGCGATTGCCGACTCGATTAACTTCGCAATTGACCAGTTACGTGACCTGGTATCGCGTATTCATGAAACTTCTCACGAAGTAGCGCGTTATACCGCCAATACTCAGGAAATTACCAACCAGCTGGCCGAAGCATCTGAACACCAGGCGCAGGAAATTGCCGGTGCATCTGCCGCGATTAACGAAATGGCGATGTCGATTGACCAGGTATCTGCCAACGCCGAAGAATCTGCAGCGGTTGCGGAACGTTCAGTACAAATTGCATCGAATGGTGCGGAAGTTGTAAACCGTTCAATTCAGGGTATGGATATCATTCGTGAGCAGATTCAGGAAACCTCGAAACGTATTAAACGTCTGGGTGAATCTTCGCAGGAAATTGGTAACATCGTTGCCCTGATTAACGATATTGCCGACCAGACTAACATTCTGGCTTTAAACGCAGCAATTCAGGCGTCGATGGCCGGTGAAGCAGGTCGTGGTTTCGCGGTCGTAGCCGACGAAGTACAGCGTCTTGCGGAACGTTCAGCATCTGCAACCAAGCAGATTGAAACGCTGGTTAAAACCATTCAGACCGATACCAACGAAGCGGTAATTTCGATGGAACAAACCACCTCTGAGGTTGTTCGTGGTGCGAACTTGACCAAGGATGCCGGTGTGGCACTGGATGAAATTCAGACTGTATCGAATAACCTGGCGAAACTGATTGCCAACATTTCTGACGCTGCGAAACTGCAGTCGGCTTCGGCGGGTCATATTGCGACCACGATGAACGTCGTACAGGAAATTACCTCGCAAACCACAACAGCAACCTTCGATACGGCACGTTCGGTTTCTGAACTGGCCAGCATGGCAGAATCATTACGTGAATCTGTAACCGACTTTAAACTTCCGGACTAAGGAAGCCACAGAGAGCTTCTTTCGGGAAGCTCTCTGTTTTACACAGATCAAGCCAAGCATCGACAAGATCAGCTTAACTTCAGGGTTAGGTTACACGTGATGGTTACAATTAAGTTTGAGTGCCGCTGGGCGCTGAAAACATAAGAAGCCTTAGCTATGAAAGAAATATTAAAAAATTTAGTTGAAACGACTGCGCTTCCTGAAGATAGTTATCTTGATCAAGATGCAGAAATTCTAGAAATTTTTGTTGAAGAAATTGAAGAAATCTTCGTTGAGCTAAAAGACCTGTTGGCTCAATGGGCCACGCAGCCTAACGATCAGGAAACGCTAACCACCATTCGCCGTCATTTTCATACCTTAAAAGGTTCGGGACGTATGGTTGGGGCCAAGTCGGCAGGGGAGCTGGCCTGGACGGTTGAAGATACCTTAAACCGGGTCATTTCCGGTAGCCTGACCCTGTCAGCGCAGGTGCAGCAGTTTGCAACCGCGGTGGCGAACGTCTTTGAATACAAACTTTATCCAAGCTTTAAACATGCCCAGCCGATGGCACTGGACCTGCGTCCATTGGTGCTATTAGGACAACAATTACAACAAAATTTAAGTCCTGAACCGGCTTTAGAAGAGCTGTTACAACTGGCAAGCAGCCTAAGGTCCAGCGACAGTATCACCGGTCTGGAGTTTGATACAGCAAGTACTGATGAGCAGGTTGCTGCAGACACCGAGCTGGCTGTGGCTGATAGTGTTGAAGAAGATCCGCTAGCAGCTGAAACACTGGCCATCTTTATTGAAGAAGCGGAAGAACACCTGTTAACGGTGGATCGCTTCCTGGCACACGATGAGCTGAAAACCCAAGATTACAATGGCCTGATTCGTGCCCTGCATACCTTGCGCGGCAGTTCATCCATGGCACACATCGAGCAGATTTTTGATGCCAGCTCCAAGGTAGAAAACCTGTTCAAGACCCTGTTACAGGATGAAATTGAATCGACTTCCAAAGAAACCGCACTGTTATTGCAATATGCTGAATTTGTGCGGGATTATCTGCATCTGTTGCCGCAGAATGACAGTGCCGGCATGGACCGGATTTATCAGACTTTCAATACTGCATGGCAGAACTATGGCTTTAGCCTGGAAGATGTTGATGAATCAGTGAATCCGCAAGGTCTGGTATCCAAGCTGATTGAACTGAATATTGATCAGTTGCTCGATGCTGAGTTCGAATTTGACCAGCGTGCGCAGGCTGAATATCCGGAATATATCCAGACCCTGAGCCATCAGGCGAAGCTGCTGGTAGAGCGTACCGATAACCGCGCCTCTCAGGGTATTCATGATTTTACCCAGGAATTACAACTGGCCTATGCGGCCTTGCTGGACAAGCCAAGCCTGCTGCATAGCGATTATGCCTTTGAATTATTTGGACAGGCGCATCAGGAATTTATCCATCTGTTTGATACCCTGGCTGCCGGGCAACGCGTCAGCTTAAGCGAAGATGCTCAGCAGATCATCAATAACCTGAGTGCCTTTGTACAGCAGGATATTGAAGCACTAAGCCCAGAAACTGATACCATAGAAGCTGTAACCGAAACGGTTGAAGCCGGTGCCGGGCTGAATCTGGCCGTATTGTCACAGCGTCTGGAAGCTGACCGTCAATACATGGATAGCGCTGAAGCCAACAAGGACTTTGATCCAGACCTGCTGGACATTTTCCTGGAAGAGGCCGAAGAGTTACTTACGGGTATTGACCAGGATGTTAACAGCTGGAGCCAAGACCCGAGCAATACTGCTGCGCTGAACAATCTGATGCGCCATTTGCACACCTTAAAAGGTGGTGCCAACATGATTGCAGCCAGCCATATCGGTCTGATTGCGCACCATTTAGAAACCATTTATGAGCGCATCATTAACCGTCAGATGAGCGCATCGACCGCATTGATTCAGATTATCCGTCTGGTTCAGGACAATATTGCGGACCGTATCCAGACCATCCGTGAACAGCAGGTCGATTATCCGGCGCAAGAATCACTGGCGATTCTGGAAAATATTAGCGAACTGGCCCAAGGTCAACTGGTTGAAGCTGAATCGCTGGCAGTGGCGGCTGAAGCAACCTCTAGCGCAGATGTACAACAGTCTGATGCATCTGCACTTGAGTTTGAACTGGAACAGCCAGCACCTGCAGAAACAGCCTATACTGCGCCTGAAGATGAGCAGCCAGACACCAGCAGCGAACCGGTACTGGAAGATGCACCGACCCTGGCTGAGCAAACCATCCCTACAGATGCGGTATCTACTACTGAAAATGACGGTGAAGACAATCTGCATTCGATTGTGGAAGAAACCTTCCTGGAAGAAGCTGAAGAGCTGCTCGACACCACAGAAAGCCTGTTAAAGCAGTGGTTTGACCATCGTAGTGATCGAAGCATTTTGCTGCAGTTACAACGTGCTGCGCACAGCCTGAAAGGCGGCGCGCGTATGGCCGAAATCGAGCCGGTGGCCGTGATTGCCTATCAGCTGGAAAATACCTTTGAACAGTTCGCGGTGCATCAGTTTAATTCCAATGCCTATGATGCCTTGCTCAACACCACTGTGGCTTGGTTAAAAGAAGCCATCTTCCAGCGCGATTACAGCAATTTTGATAGCCTGAAAGCCAGCCTGGAGTCGATTGAATACGTCAATGCGACGGCGCAGCTGCCAGAACGCTTCAATACCGCCGATCTGCTGGCGCCAAGCAAAACCTTCGAATTTGTGCAGGGTGATGGTGCCGAGCCGCCATCCATGCAGGGCGAATGGAGCGAAACCGCACAGCTGGATAACAGCAATGAGATGATCCGTATTTCGGCTGATCTGGTTGAGAAGATGATTGACCTGTCGGGTGAAAACGCGATTAACCGCTCGCGAATCGAGATGGAGCTGGGTCAGCTGGGCGGTACCCTGAATGAAATGGAACTGGCGATTAAACGTCTGGCCGATCAGTTACGCCGAATGGAAGGCGAGCTGGAAAGCCAGATTATTGCCAAACATGGTGATGAACATTCACGCTATACCGACTTCGACCCGCTGGAGATGGACCAGTACTCCTCCTTGAACCAGCTGTCAAAATCGTTGGCGGAATCGGCGTCGGACTTGGTGGACTTTAAGACCACGCTGGCGGACAAGATTCGTGATGCCGAAGGTCTGTTACTGCAACAGTCGCGGATTCAGGCAGAAATTCAGGAAAGCCTGATGCGTACCCGTCTGGTACCGTTCTCGCGCATGTTGCCACGTTTACAGCGGATTGTGCGTCAGACTTCATCGACCTTAAACCGTCCTGCCGAGCTGGTGGTACACAATACCGAAGGCGAGCTGGACCGGACCATTCTGGAACGCCTGATTTCACCATTTGAACACATGCTGCGTAATGCGGTGGACCATGGTCTGGAAGATGCCGCTGTACGTAAACAGGCAGCGAAGCCGGAAGTGGGCCAGATTGAGCTGAACATCGGCCGTCAGGGCACTGATGTACTGATTAGCTTTACCGATGATGGTAAAGGTATTGATGAAACCAAGATTCACGCCAAAGCCCTGAGCCTTGGCCTGATTCAGCCAGAGCAGCAGCTGGACAAGAAAGAAATTCTGCAGCTGATTTTCCATCCGGGCTTTAGTACCGCACAAGCCGTGACCCAGATTTCAGGTCGTGGCGTCGGTCTGGACGTGGTGCAAAGCGAAATTAAAGCGCTGGGCGGCCATGTCGAGGTCGATTCTGAACTCGGTAAAGGCACTACTTTCAGTATTCGCGTACCGACCACAGTGGCGGTATCCGATGCCCTGATGGTAAAAGTTGGCGATCAGCAGTTCGCAATTCCATTGGCGCAAATTGACCGTATTGTACGAATTTCACCTTCTGCGCTGGAAAGTTACTTCACCAGCAAAGATGACTACTTCAAGATTGATCAGCAAAACTATAAGTTGCGCTATCTGTCCGAGTTTGTTGCCAATCAGCCATTGCCGCGTTTAAGCAATATCGCGCATTCATTGCCGGTGCTGCTGATTAAAGGCAATACTGGTCAGACCATTGCCTTACTGGTCGATCAGCTGATTGGTTCACGTGGCCAGATTGTGATGAAACCGATTGGGCAGCAGTTCTCCAGCGTGGGTTCGATTGCCGGCGCGACCATTCTCGGTGATGGTCAGGTCTGTCTGATTCTGGATGGTCAGAATATTGCCCGTCAGATTCAGGCAACCCAGCGCATCAAGCATGTGATGGAGCCGCGTGAAGTACAGCGTCGTGATACCCGTCGTCTGGTGATGATTGTGGATGACTCGGTGACCGTACGTAAGGTCACGTCACGTCTGCTCGAACGTCAGGGCTTTGATGTGGTCACGGCCAAAGACGGTGTCGATGCGATTGAGCAGCTGGAAAATGTTAAACCGGATCTGATGCTGCTGGATATTGAAATGCCGCGTATGGATGGCTTTGAGGTGACCAACCTGGTACGCCACCATGACATCCATCGTGACTTGCCAATTATCATGATTACCTCGCGTACCGGTGAAAAACACCGCGAACGTGCCTTTAGCTTGGGGGTAACGCACTATATGGGTAAACCGTTCCAGGAAGCAGAATTGCTTGCCAATATTGAAAACATTTTGCATAGCAGTGAGGCTAAAGCATGAGTCAAAGCAACAGCACCAGCAAAATCGACCAGATTAGCCAGCAGGAACTGCAACATCTGATTACCGTTTCGACCGGTTTTATTGATGCCTATATTGTGGAATGTCATGATCAGGAAGATATGCTGATTCCGCAGAATATTGTCCTGTCGGCGCTGGACAGTTCTACCGCAGTCGATCATGTCGAGTGGCATGATCTAAAACTGCCGGTGTACCGTGTTACCCATCCAGAGCAAAATCAGGGCGTTGCCTTGGTGATTGAAGGTGATGAAATTGACCAGCGCTTTGCCCTGATGTGCAATGCCATGCCAAAAACCATCCGTCTGCGTATTTCGGAAGTGGTCGATGATGAGCGTGAAGGCCAGCATCCGGCGGTATTCCAGTATGTACGTATGGGTGAGCAGGTATTCCATGTCCCGAATCTGGCGCATATTCAGGCCAGTCTGGGTTTGAATAGCTAATTTAACAGTTGGCAACAGACACAAAAAAAGGAACTCCGCGGAGTTCCTTTTTTATGCAACAGCAAAAAATTAAGTCAGCAGGCCTTCAAGAATCTGCTCATAAATTTCAGCCAGTGGTTCTAAATCATCAATATTCACGTGTTCATTGATCTGGTGAATGGTCGCGTTCAGCACACCGAGTTCCAGCACTTGTGCACCGGTTGGCGCGATAAAGCGGCCATCTGATGTTCCGCCCGAAGTAGACAGTTCAGTTTCAACACCAGTCACATTGCGAATTGCATTTTTGGCGGCATTGACCAGTTCACCAACTGGGGTCAGGAATGGTAAACCGGACAGTGTCCATTGAATGTCATAGTTCAGTTGATGGCGGTCCAGAATTTCCAGTACCCGGGCTTTGAGCTGCTCAGCAGTCACTTCAGTCGAGTAGCGGAAGTTAAAGGTCACGGTCATGGTGCCCGGTACCACGTTGGTTGCACCGGTACCGGCCTGAATATTCGACACCTGGAAAGAGGTGGCCGGGAAGTATTCGTTGCCATTGTCCCAAACAGTTTCGCACAGTTCAGCCAGCGCTTTAGAGGCAGTATGAATCGGGTTAATTGCCAGATGTGGATAAGCCACATGGCCCTGTTTGCCTTTCACGGTTAATACCGCATTTAATGAACCACGACGGCCATTTTTGACAATATCACCCAGACGATGGGTGCTTGATGGTTCACCGACCAGACACCAGTCCATTTTTTCATTACGTGCTTCCAGGGTTTCAACCACCTTTACGGTACCGTTAATGGATGGACCTTCTTCATCTGAGGTAATTAAGAACGCAATTGAGCCTTTATGATCTGGATGTTTGGCCACAAAGCGTTCTGAAGCCACCACCATGGCTGCCAATGCCGTTTTCATATCGGCACTACCGCGGCCATAGAGCTTGCCATCACGAATTTCTGGAGCAAACGGGTCAGAATGCCAGGCATCTAAACTACCGGTAGGGACCACATCGGTATGACCGGCAAAACAGAACACCGGGCCTTCTGTGCCTTTACGCGCCCAAAGATTATCGACATCTTCAAAACGCATTGATTCAATATTAAAGCCAATCTTTTTTAAGCGTTCCGCCATGATGTCTTGGCAGTTATGATCAACAGGTGTTACGGAAGGTTGACGTAATAACTGTAAGCTGAGCTCGAGCGTATCTGAGTGGTTCATGGCTTTGGAATCATGCAAAAAATTTGCCCCTATAATAGGGGAATCATGCCGAGAAGGGGAGTTTTTAATATAAAAAAACCTTATCAGGAGATAAGGTTTTTGCCGGGAATTTGCATTGAAATTTGATTATTGACGGATTTCGTCCTGAGTTTTTTCAGCCGTATTACTTACCGCATTACCTGCTGAAGAGACATCTTCACCTAGACCTTTTACTGTATTACAACCAGTCAGAACAAACATCATTAGTAATGAAGTCGCTAGAATTTTTTTCATCATCATCTCCGTATCATTAAGCATAAATTATTCTGATGTGAAAATTAGAGTAAGAAATATACAGCCAAAAAAATATAGTGCTTTGATTGTGGTTGAGTAATTAAATGTTGTTCAAAGATAGGCTTTTAGTCCAATAGTGCTGATAACACGCATCCATCAGCACCGGGTTGCGATACATATAAAATGCAGACTGGTCCTGATTCAGATATAAGCCATTGCTCCAGAATGCGTTGGCTGAACTGCTTGGACTGGCATGTGGGCAAATCCATTCATGCCGTTGCAGTCGGTAAAAATCCTGATGATTTTTCGGCAAATGCTGGCCCCAGGTGCCAATTCTGCGCTCGGGATTGACCCAGTCAGGAAGAGCCTGTGCAGTAGCATGTTCAGGCAGATACAGCTGGCCTTTTAACACGGCAAAGCGCTGTTGAATGGTATGACCTTGGGCCTGCTGAAACTGAAACTGCTTTTGGGTAAAGTGGGTTAACTTGCGTAATAAGGTGTCGCTGCGGTTCAGCCCATACCAGTAGGGCAGACTCAAATCACGTTCAGCCAGATAATATTTGAGCGCCACTTCCCAATGTTCAACTTGCTGGTGGTCATGGTTTAGCAGCAGAAAATCGAGTTCGCCCGTGGTGCGTGGTCCATCAATTATCTGAATGCTATGTCCGAGCAATTCATAAGGATGATAGTCACGCTCGGTCAGCCAGAACCAGAGCAGCATTTCAAACCGCAGCCCTAGCCGGGTACTTTTGAGCTGGCTTAAAAAATCTTCCAGTGCAGCCGGATGCTGGTCTAAATGCTTCAGCCGGCTTTGATAATGATCAAAGTGCTGCAACCAGCAATCTGTAGGATGAAAATCAAAGCCATAACGCTGCTCCAGTGCTGGTGGCAGCTGCTGTAAAATGTTGGGACTGGCCACGCTAAAGGCCAGTTGCCGCACCAGCGGATTGCGGAAATTTAACCAGGGTTCAGCAGAAATATCAGTAAAGGTGTTAGGCGACATCAGTAAATCCATGGTTAAACAGCAGAATTACAACGAAGAAAAGTTTAAAAACGCTTTATACTAGCGCAATTCGACGGGTAGGGTTGCGGTATGAGAGTATTGTTTTGGCGAAGTTTGGTGGTGATTTTTGTCATCCTCGGCTTCATTGGTGCAGTGTTGCCCGGTATGCCAACAACAGTCTTTCTGATTTTAGCGGCCTGGGCCGCGTCCAAAGGCTGGCCGCAAATGGATGCCTGGTTGCTGAACCATCCCAAATATGGCCAGACCTTAAGAGACTGGCGTGCCAATGGCACCGTACCGCGTAAAGCCAAATGGTTTGCCACCATCATGATGCTGATCAGTGCCTGCATCATGTTATTTACCACGGCTCCGCTGGCAGTCAAAATTTTTACCAACCTGACCATGTTTGTGGTGGCAATCTGGTTATGGCTACGCCCTGAACCTGTTGTTGTCACTCCACCAAAGGTAAAGCAAGAATGATCTACCCTCTACATGCTGCGGATATTCTGGTTGATTTATCTGAGCAGACCTTATATCTACCAAAACACAATAAACTGTATGTGGTGTCTACCGGTGAAAAGGGCATTGGTGAAGCAGAAAATAGTGGCAAAACCCCACGTGGCTGGCATCAGGTGGCCCTCAAGTTTGGTGCAGATGCGCCGGAAAATACCGTGTTTATTGCCCGTCAGCCAACGGGTGAAATTTATGATGATGAGCTGGCCGAACAGTTTCCTGAACGTGACTGGATTTTGTCCCGTATTTTATGGCTATCAGGGCTGGAGGATGGTTTTAACCAGGGCGCTGGCTGTGACACCTTTAAACGTTATATTTATTTGCATGGCACGCCAGATACCGAACCGATGGGCATTCCCAAGTCACATGGCTGTATCCGGATGCGCAATCGCGACATTATCGAGCTGTTCGAGCTGATTCCAGAACAGGCATTGGTGTATTTGTCTGAAAAGCGGCTGGATTTTAGCCCCTTGGCCATTGAACCACAGCCATAAGACTTAAGCCTGAATTTTGCTGCCATTTTTCACAGGGAAAAAATAAAAATGTGCAGGCGAGCAGGGGGGTAATTGCAAGAAATTTCTTCTATTCTCAAGTGAGCTAAAAATAAAATTTTTTGAATAAAGTCAAATAACATACAGAATTTGTTTGTTTTTCTAGCGAATCACTTATTTTTTAATCACTCAGTCATAAAAAAGTGAAAACTGGCAGAAAAGCGTTTGACAGGCGGTAAAGATTCTCTATAATGCACCTCACAAACGATGAAGACGTTAAGGGCGCTTAGCTCAGTTGGTAGAGCGTCTGCCTTACAAGCAGAATGTCGGCGGTTCGATCCCGTCAGCGCCCACCAAGCCTTTACGTTAAAGATTCTTACGTGCAGCGGTAGTTCAGTTGGTTAGAATACCGGCCTGTCACGCCGGGGGTCGCGGGTTCGAGCCCCGTCCGCTGCGCCACTTAAGCTTCTTTAATATTCGTTTGAACCACAATAGTGACTTTGTGTAAGTGCAGCGGTAGTTCAGTTGGTTAGAATACCGGCCTGTCACGCCGGGGGTCGCGGGTTCGAGCCCCGTCCGCTGCGCCATTTACATAAAACGCTTTTGAGGGCGCTTAGCTCAGTTGGTAGAGCGTCTGCCTTACAAGCAGAATGTCGGCGGTTCGATCCCGTCAGCGCCCACCATGATTCTTTTGCGATGCAGCGGTAGTTCAGTTGGTTAGAATACCGGCCTGTCACGCCGGGGGTCGCGGGTTCGAGCCCCGTCCGCTGCGCCAACTCAAAGAATAGCCCTATAAGTTTCCTGAGCTTATAGTGGAATCAAGATTGACAATCTTAATCAGGGCGCTTAGCTCAGTTGGTAGAGCGTCTGCCTTACAAGCAGAATGTCGGCGGTTCGATCCCGTCAGCGCCCACCATATTCAAGCTGTAAAGCTTAAAAGACCTTAATTGCTTACGCAATTACCGTTGCAGCGGTAGTTCAGTTGGTTAGAATACCGGCCTGTCACGCCGGGGGTCGCGGGTTCGAGCCCCGTCCGCTGCGCCATTTTTTATGCCCTGATGTGAAAAATGTGATCAATTACAAGACTACACACTTCGTTGGTCTTGCGTCGTAAAAAATAATATATTATTTTTTACTCTTCAGGGCGCTTAGCTCAGTTGGTAGAGCGTCTGCCTTACAAGCAGAATGTCGGCGGTTCGATCCCGTCAGCGCCCACCATATCTTTCTTGCCTAAATCTTAAATATTCCATAGAATCCCAGCATTATAAAACAATAAAATGGACTGGATGATCTATGCGAAATCCATATCAACGCAAGGCCGCGTCTAAATCTCAAACTTCAAGCTATAACGTTCAAGATATTTACAAACAGTTTATTGAAATTATGGTCAGCCAGGGACAAGTGTTTGCGCTGTATCATGACGGCTGGGCCTTATGTGCCACACCCACCGGACAGCGTGCTTTTGCGGTCTGGCAAAATAAAAGTCTGGCCAAACTGCTGGTCAAAGACAACTGGGAAAATTACGATATTCAGGAAGTCAGCTTTAAAGATTTTATTGAAAAAGTCCTGCCATTTTTAAGGCAGGAAAGCACACTGGTGTCAATGAATCTTAGTCCTGAAGGGCAGAATGTACTGGTGGCACCGGAAAAGCTGCTGCTGGATATTAAAAACTATCTTTACCAGATTTATTTGCAAAAACCTGAGGTCTATAAAAACCTGCAACTGCCTTCGCCACGTTCCATTCGCCTTAATTAATATTTATTGGGTATTAATATTCATTGAGTAGCCAACCACTTACATAAGCAAAATATTCGCGTAACCAGGAGTTATAGCGAATATAGAGTGGTGTAGGAGCGCTATAGGGCAAGGGCTGCTGATAGCCCTGTTTGCAGGCAATGGCCAGCGCACGCGGTAAATGAAAATCACTGGTCACCACGGCAATCGGATCACTGAGCTGAATGTCGTGCTGAGTCAACAAGGCCTTGGAATTGTGGAAATTCAGAGCGGTACTGGTACTGCGTGCTTCCAATAGAATTCGTGTTTTCGGAAGATGATGCTGCTCTGTTAAATAGTGCGCCATCACTTCGGCTTCGGTCCACTGATTCCCAAAAGCGGCGCCACCACTGACGATAATGGGAATCTGTGGCAGCTGCTTGGCCAACACTGCCCCGGCATCCAGGCGTTTGGCCAAGGTCGGTGTTGGCTGGTTGTGCTGGATTCCCCCGCCTAAAATCAGAATCGCCTGCGTATTTGGATTGGGTTGGCTATGCAGGCTTTGCCAGTGTAAGTAGCCAAAGAACAGTACCACACTGAGTAGCCAGACCCAGAAAGCACCCCATACTAAACGCCAGCCTTGTTGATAGATCGGGCGCTGTCGAATCCAGCGCTGTAGCGGAACATAACACAAGGCATAAATGAACAGTGCTGTACCGAGCAGCATCGGCAGCAGGGTACCAAAATGAAAGCTGTTCAGGCTGAGCAACCACAAACCATTGGCCAGCAGTAGAACTGCAGCCATCAGGCTAAAGATACGTTTCAGTGGGGCGTGGCTGTGACTCTGCATGGCGGAATAATCATAAATAGCGTGATGTATCTGCAGATTATAAAAGATCAAGATGAAAAAACCGGACATCAAGTCCGGTTTTTTCAATTTTAGTTTTCAGCAAGTTAGCAAAACTTAGTAGACATCACGGCGGTAACGGCCTTCACTGCGTAACTGATCCACCGTAGCTTCACCAAGCAGTTCAATCAGGGTCTGGTCAACATCGCTGGCCATGCCATCAATACTGCCGCAGACATAAATCACGGCACCTTGCTCAATCCAGCGTTGCAGTTCTTTGGCCTGTTCACGCAATTTATGGTGTACATAGACTTTCTGTTCCTGATCACGCGAGAAGGCCACATCCAGACGCTGCAACATGCCGGTGCTTTGCCATGCAGACACAATATTTTCATAGAAAAAGTCATGTGCGCGCTGACGTTCACCGAAAATCAGCCAGTTCTGGGTATAGTCATGACGGATACGTGCCTGTAATAGACTCATTAGCCCGGCAATACCAGTCCCGTTACCAATACAGATGATTGGACGGTTGTCATCAATCAGGTGGAACGATTCATTGGTGCGAATGCGCAGGGCAATACTGCTCTGTAGCGGCGCATGTTGGGTGAGCCAGCCCGAACCAAGACCCAGTTGACCTTGGGCATCGGATTGCTGGCGGACCACCAGACGCAAAATCTGCTGCGATGGAATGCTGGCAATTGAGTATTCACGTGCAGGCAGGGTCGGTAACTGTTCCAGTAAATGTTCCAGATTGGCAAACGGCTCGATTTCAACCGTCAGATCTTTGTCCCAGAGCGCCTGTTCAATCGGTTCACCGGTCGAATCTAGCAGGGTACCTGGCTGAATCTGATGCTGTTGTATAAAGGCTGCCAGACGCTCAGGACTGTTCCCTGGCTGGATTTCGGCAATATCACCGGCTTCCCAGTGTGCTTCGTGTTGCGGCGCCAGCTCGATATTATAGGCTGGTGCACCCAGACTGTTCGGATTGAGCAGATCACGCTGTTTCAGAATCCAGCTGTCAAAGGTCTTGTGAATGTCCATGCCTTGCAATTCAAGCTGGGTGGCTTGAGCTAGTGCTGTATTCCAGCGTTGGATATCTTCATTGCTGGCATTGTCCACTTCAATGGTGGCAAACAGAGGCTGTGCCTGATTGCGTTGTAACCACTGATCAATTTTATGACCAAAGCTGCAGTAGCTGTCCGGATATTCCTTGGAGCCCAGCGCCAGTACCGCATAACGCAGATGCTGTAAATTGGCCGAGCTGCTCAGGATTTTCTTGTCAAAGCTGGAGGCTAAATCAGGTGCTTCACCGGTACCATAGGTACTGGCTACAAACAGCACCTGTTCTACCGATTGCAGATCTTCCAGACTCAATTGCTGGACCGGTTTCACGGTCACCGGCTGATGCGCTTCCTGCAAACTGGTCGCAGTACGCCAGGCCAGCTGTTCAGCCACGCCGGTTTGGGTGGCGTAGGCAATCAGCCACGGTTTGGCATTTGGATCAACCGTGACGGCGCTTGCGCTATTCCGTGCTGCCTGGGTCAGTTTCTTCTGCTTGCGACGTTTCAGATACAGCATCCAGCCGGTCACAAAGAACAGCGGCATCAGCAGGGAAGCGACCATGGCAAAGAACTGGTACACCGGACCAAAGAAGCTGCCACGGTGAACCGGTAACATGCTGCTCATGATTTTTTCATTGAGTTTTTTATCTTCATACAGGCTGATGTCGGTGAGGCTGGCCGTCTGATAGTTATAGGTTGCACTATTACGGGCACGTTCATGCTGCGGTACTGCATCGACAAAGTTCAGGCTAACCTCGCCATTGGCCTGTTTGGGCAGATTCAGGGTCATGGTTGAGTAGTCGCGTCCCAGTTGTGCCTGTACGCCAGTCCAGGTCTGGTTTAATACAGCCTGCATTTGCAGCGAATCCAGTCCTTCCGCACGCTCGCCACGACCTTCACGCGCAGTACCTTCGCCACGTTCACGGCCTTGCGGCGCACCACGCTGACCTTGCGGCGCGGCATTGGCCTGCATTTGCGGTTGTGGACGCTCTACGCCCAGCACCTTGAACATGCCATTACGCCACCAGTCATAGGACCAGTACAGACCGGTACAGGCCAGAATCAGGTAGAAAATCACCACCCAGGTGCCGACAACGGCGTGTAAATCCCAGATGAAGTTCCGGCCTTTAAGTTTCGGCTTCACAAAGAACCACTGTTTTACCGAATGCTTTTTCGGCCAGCGTAGATACAGACCACTCAAGACAAAGAAAATCAGCATCAAGGCACAGGCGCCGGTAATCTGCTTGCCGACCGGGCCAACGGTCAGGTTACGGTGTAACTGCTGGATAAACTGGAAAAATTCACGGCCTTTAATCTCGGGTAACACTTCTGCGCTGTAGGGGTTAATCAGCACATTCTGGCCGCGACGTGCGCCTTCTTTGGCAATATTGACACTCGAAGATGCTGCCGGATCGGAGGCGATAGTAATGCTATTAATTTTGGTTTCAGGTTGAGTCAGCTGAAAATGCTGATAGATTTCCGCCGGGGTGAGCTTGGCCCGGTTTTCGACCTGCACGGTATAACTGTCCGGATTCATCCATTTTAGAATTTGTTGTTCATAGGAATAAATCGCACCGGTAACACCCATCAGTGCGAGAATCAGGCCCGCACTAATTCCAAGGAACCAGTGCAGCTGGAAAAATATTTTTTTAAGCATAGCAATACAGCAGCAGTGTGAAGAGAACAATGGGCGAAATTATAACTGAAGAATAGCGAGATGGAATAGAGTTTGAATATAATATTTATTCTCATTATCATTTAGATTGGTACAAACCGGATAAAAAAACCTCCAGCAGGGTGGAGGTTTTTTTGAGCTTACAGGCTTAAAGCTGTTTTGGCTCACCTACAGATTCAAGCAGGTGCTTACGAATGGTTTTAAAAGAAAAGTTTTTAGAATCCAGACGTTTTGGCAAGATATAAGCGCCTTGCTGACCTTTGACGGTAAAGTTCACCAGAATGAAATCCGGGGTAGAATACCATTCATAAATATCTTTCCAGCTAATCGCGCCCATGCCTTCTTGCAGGCCCATTTGCTGACGCATGATGATGCCGTGCGGTTGTACGCCTAGACGGATGCCTTTAATTTCCTGTACTGGAAATTCGTTCATTTTACGTTTGGCATACCATTCCAGACCGAATTTACGGATCAGGAAGTACAGCACTACACAGACCAGAGCCACCCAGCAGAAAATGGTGGAATAGTTCTTGATCAGGATAATCCCCAGAATAGACAGGGCCGTAATAATGCCCATGATCGCCCAGGCTTTGGTGCCAATTTTGTTGGTGCTACGCCAAATTAAAAGCTGGGCATGACGTTGCTCGGCTTCGCTAATGTCGTAGTTCACAGGCTGTAAAGTATAAGCGTATAAATTTTTCGCGGTCATAGTGGAACTAACAAATTTCAAACTCAGAAAAGTTTAGCATTAATTACAGCATTTCAGGAGTCTATTGTTGCAAAATCATCCGAATTATAACGAGGCCAGTTCGGTGGCATCCTGATCACGGTCATGGCTTAAACTCTGCTTCAGCTGACTCAGTTGATGCAGGATGGTCAGCATCAGCGATAACTGCTGCAAAATAATCAATCCCTGTTGATCTTCCTGATGATTTTGGCTTAAACGCTGCCGGATGGTATGCAGCATATTTTGCGAAGACAGATCGGGTACTTCATCGTTCAGTAAGGCACCGCGAATATCTTCCAGCGCTTTATCCAGCAGGGTTAAGATCTCCGGATCTTCAATTTTTTCCCGGTGTGCGCCCAGCGCGGCAATATAGCTGATAAAGGTATGATTCAGGCACAGCAGTTCAAAGGCTTGAGCTTTTTGCGAGGCATCAAAATCCGGCTCAGTGGCCAAGGTAGAAATGAGCGAAGCTAACTCGGCATCGGTATTATGCGCTGCACGGCGTACCACGCGATAGGTCAGGCCGTTATTGCGCCCGGTTTTGTATTGCTCAACCACTTCGGTCAGATAATCACACTGCGCATTTAAGGCACGACGGATGGTGCGCGGCAAGCGGCGGAATTTCCAGTCCGGGAAAATAAAGCTGACGCCAAACCAGGCCAGTGCACAGCCAATTAAAGTATCAATCATACGCGGCAGGGCGGCGGCAAAGCCCATACCATCGAGGTTAAAGTTAATCAGTGCCAGAATGGTAATAAAGGCGGTGGCTTGTGCATACTGCTTACTGCGCAATTCAAAGAACAGAATTCCGCTGACTACCAGCAGCAACAGCTGACCTTCGACCGATGGAATAAAATATAAGATGCTATAACCGACCAGAATCCCGACCAGCGTACCGACAATCCGCAGCCGTAAGCGGCGTTTGGTGGCGTTAAAGTTGGGTTGGGTGACAAACAGCGCGGTCAGTAAAATCCAGTAGCCGTATTCAATATTGGTGACCTGGACAAAAATATAGCCAATCAGCAGTACCGCCGATAATCGAATGGCATGCCGGAACAGCACCGATTCCGGAGTTAAATGCTGCTTGATCCGGATGACCATATCATCCCAGCCTTTCAAGTCATCATCTTTAAGCTGGTTTTCAATATGTTTGGTTTTATCCAGCTTGATATAACGCTCGGTTTCCAGGTTGCGTAACTGCGCGTCAATGGATTTAAGATTCTGATACAGGGCAAACAGGGCATTGACCCAGACCTGATCATACTGCTGTTCGCTGCGCAGCTTTTGCAGCGAATGTTTCAGGTTTTCAAAAGCATGTTTAAAGCGTTTGCTGTGAATATAGGGTTCACGCTTCAGGATGCTTTCGCTTAAATCTTTACAGGCTTTGCCCTGAATCGCCAGAATGCGCTGGAAACGGAACAGGATGTCGCTGTGTTCAAAAATTTTGGCCAGTTTCTGATAGTCAATATGCGCGGAGTCGGCGCGTTCATGAATATCCTGGGCAATAAAATAATACTGCAGGCTGCGGCGGGTGTCTTTCTGGCCGCGGTCACCTTTTAAACGGGTCAGTAGCGCGGTTTTCAGTTCATTAAACAGGCCAATCAGCTTGCCATTTTCCATTGACAGGTCAATCAGGCTTTGCTGATAGCTGCCGGGGGTCATATCGACATCAAACAGATTGGATTTGGCAAACAGGAAATCGCCTAACGAGGCATAGCTTTGCGAAAGTTTGTCTTGTAGCTGCCGTACCGGAAACAGTAAAAAGCTGATGGTGGAAATCAGCCCGTACCAGACTGCACCAACCACCAGCAAGGCTGGCTGGGTGTACCAGTCTTCAAACAGGTCCACGCCGAGCATGGCATAAACCGAAATCACCAGACAGCCATAGGCAATGGTGGCATAACGCCGGCCCAGAGAACCAAGCAGAATCAGGCCGATACAGGAGATAATCAGGCCAATGGCAAACAGCACCGGATGTGGAAACAGCAGCTGAATGGAGGCGGCGGTAATAAAAAAGCCGATATAGGTATAAGTCTGGTTCAGGATTCTTAAAGAGAAGCGGTCATCAATATCGCTTAAACCGGCTGCGACCACGCCCAAGGTTAGCGGAATGGTGGCCAGCTGATAGCCGAGCAGATAAGGAACAAAGGCGGTGCCGGCAAAGGCGATCATCATCCGGATGTTATAGATAAAGGCCGTGTTGTAGGCAAAGTGTTTGAGACGTGTGAGCCAGGATTTCAAGACTGTTCCTTAAACGAAGCCAGATGCTATGCAGCGGGCAGCAATTATGTGAAACTTCACTTTCAGTACCCTGAAATAATACTATGGACTGTGTACTTTGTCTTTAAATCAGTCATTTAAAAAAGAAATATGAATATGTCCGATTCCCATGCCAGTGCAAGCCCGCAGCAGTATCCATCTTCCTGGATTTTACTGCTGGCATTGCTGATCTCGCTTGGTCCGCTGTCGATTGATATGTATCTGCCGGCCTTGCCCCAAATGGCAGATGATTTTGGGGTCAGCACGCAAATGGTGGCCAACAGTCTGCCGGCTTATTTTCTGGGCCTGGCAATTGGACAGTTAATTTATGGTCCTTTAAGTGACCGGATTGGCCGTAAAACCCCACTGTATTTTGGTTTGGGACTGTATTTTCTGGCCAGCCTGCTCTGTGTTTATGCCCAGGATGAATGGAGTCTGATTGCGGCGCGGGTGTTGCAGGCCTTAGGGGGCTGTGTTGGGGTGGTAATTGCCCGTGCGGCAATTCGTGACCGGCTGGATATGCAGGCCTCCGCGCAGGCTTTTTCCAGCATGATGATTGTGACCGCCATTGCGCCCATTATTGCGCCGGGTCTGGGGGCCATCGTCCTGAGCTTTTTTGACTGGCAGGCGATTTTTGTCTGTCTGGCCATGATGAGTTTAGTTTGCTGGTTATGTGTTCATTTTTTCTTTCAGGAAACCTTGCCGCCAGAGCGCCGTCTGAAATTGAATTTCTATCAGGTGCTGACCCTCTATCTGGCGATTTTTAAGGACCGCAGTTTTTATTTACCGATGATTGCCGGCTGTTTTACCGGCGGGGCGATGTTCTGTTATATCAGCAGTTCTGCCGCTGTTCTGATGGATGGTTATGGCCTGAACCAGCAGCAGTTTTCGATTGCTTTTGGTGCCAATGCGGTCGGTATTATGCTGGCCTCGACCTTAAACAAGCATTTGGCAACCAGCAGCTCTTTAATGACCCGTTTAAAAATAGGCGGTACGGTGCAGGGCACTGGCGCGCTAATTCTGGTCATCGCCGGGCTGATGAGCCATGCGCCGATTGTTGTGGTTTTTGCCGGGCTGTTTTTAGCTGTGGCCGGAATTGGTTTTACTGGCCCCAATGCCATGGCGTTGGCAATGTCGGAGCAGGGTGCCCGTGCCGGTACAGCTAGCGCGATTATGGGCAGTATGCAATTTAGCTGCGGTTTAATTGGCGGCTTAATGTTGAATGTACTGATCTGGGATGCTTTATTAAATATGGGCAGTGTGATGCTGCTGTTTATTCTGATTGGGGTGAGTGCGATGTACATCATGCATCGGGAGCGGAAATTAAAAACCGCCTAAACCCGATCCATCTTTAAAATAAAAAAGAAGAAACCCGGGCGGTTTCTTCTTTGCTCTTTAAGCTGTTGCAGCGTGAGGGCCGCAGCTAAACAATTATTCTATAAACACGGCAAATTCTTCGACCGGTACCCGTGGGGTAATAAAGCTATTTACAATATGCTCAGGATCGGCATAACCCAGGGCCATACCACAGACCAGTTCTTCATCGGCCGGGGCATTTAAGACCTCCAGTACAATGCGATGAAAACTATTCCATGCCGCTTGTGGGCAGGTGTCCAGCCCGCGTGCCTTGGCGGCAATCATCACGTTTTGCATCATCATAGAAAGATCCATTTTTGAACCAATTTCCAGGTCACGGTGCAGGGTAAAAAACAGGCCTACCGGTGCATCAAACAGCTGAAAATTACGCAGATGCTGCGCGGCCATCTTCTGTTTTTCGCCTTTTTCAATATTGAGCAGGCCATACAGCCCCCAGCCATTTTCACGGCGCCGCTCAATAAACGGCGAGAACCATTGTTCCGGATAATAGGAAAAGGTGGCCTGATAATCGGCCGCACGTTCAGGATGTAAATACAGTTCAGTTTGTGCCTGACAGACCCGATCAATGAGTTCCTGACGCTTTTCACCGGTCACCACATACACCTTCCACGGCTGAATATTGGTGCCGGATGGTGCGCGGCTGGCCACGCTTAGAATATCTTTAATCATTTGCGGATCGACCGGACGATCTAAAAAGGCGCGCACCGAATGACGCGAGCTAATGGCCTGATCGACCAGTTGTACTTGTCCTTTATCCATGAAAAATCCCTTAAAATGTTTATGTTCTAATCAACTGTCGCTATATACAATAGTCTAATATTTAACCGGGTAGGCAGCTTTTACTTTTCGATAAAACCATGATAATTCGATATTTTTGCAAATGAGAATTAGAAAAATTGATCAGTCCTTTATCCTTATACGTTAAAAGTGATTTTAATAAAATAAATTAATTGTTAGATTGAAAGCATAAAACGATTACAGTTTTGTGTAATTCTTTATCGATAAGACTTTTAATTATTTGATAAATAGCAAAAGTGTGATGATTAAATGACATTTAAATCAGGGATGCTTGCCATCTGAGTCAGTATTTAAAATGTCTTAAAAGAGCACGGATGCGCATTATTTTTTACTCTGGAGAAACCCATGGATCGTAAAATCCAAACTTCACTTATCACAAAAACATTAGCGGTCGCAATTACAGCAGCAATGGCCTCTACGGTACAGGCGGCAAGCACTGAACAACAACAAATTCAAGAATTACGCCAAGAAGTACAAGCACTCAAAGCTTTAATTCAACAGCAGCAACAGGTTCAGCAACAGCAACAAGTCCAGATCCAGCAAGTTCAGGCGCAACCGGCACCTGCAGCAAAATCGGCTTCACCATTTTCCTTAAAGTCGAAGGGCGGTGCTGAAGTCAATCTGTACGGTTTTGTGCGTGGTGATGCCAACTATATTGTTGAAGGTGCAGACAATGACTTCAACTCGGTACATACCAGCACAGGTGCTGCTAAAGACAAATTACGTGCAACCCCAAAAACTACACGTTTAGGTCTCGATTTCTCTTCACCAGTAGGTGACCGTAAAGTGGGCGGTAAAGTTGAAGTTGACTTCGCAGGGAGCAACGATGCATTACGTATCCGTCATGCATACTTAACGCTGGACAACTGGTTATTGGGTCAAACCACCTCTAACTTCCTGTCAAATCATGCACCAGAAATGATTGACTTTGGTACCAACGTCGGCGGCGGTACTACCCGTATTCCACAAGTGCGTTATAGCCACAAACTGGCACCGGCGACTCAATTGTTGGTTTCTGCTGAAGAAGGGAATAGCTCTGCTCAGGCACTTAAATTAAATGATGATGATAAACCAGTAACCACCGGCTCAAATGTGACTTACCGTTTACCTGTATTAACTGCTAAATTGACTCAAGGTTTTGCCGAAGGTAAGGGTGCCGCATCAGCACGTGCATTAGTTGAACACTATAAGGCTGAATCAGGTGATGATAAAACAGGTTGGGGTGTAGCAGCAGGTGTGAATTATCAGGTTGCAGAACCGCTAAAAGTATCGGCTGATGTTTCTTATGTTCAAGGCAACAGCAATTATTTATACGGTAGTAACTCTGCATTCTATGTTAATCCAGAGAATGGTGACATTGAACAAAACGAATTTACTGCTTTCCAGGTCGGTGCGACTTATAAGTTTGCGCCAAACTTGCGTTCAACACTGGGCTATGGTGCTATTTTTTCAGATGATGGCACAGACTACGCAGTCTCAAATGAAGATGCAAATAAAGAAGTGTATCAAGCATGGTTAAACTTCATTTATTCGCCAGTAAAACCAGTTGATTTGGGTATTGAATATATCAACGGTGAGCGTGAAACCTTTGCAGGTAACAAGTTTAAAGATAACCGTTTTGGTTTAATGGCACGTTATAACTTCTAAGTGCTGAACCAAAAAAGAGGTGGCTTGCCACCTCTTTTTTTTATTTACCGATTTTTAAAAAAACAATTTTAAATTCAGTTGCTTAAATTTATAGTTAAAAGCAATAAGTTAGACTAATAGCGAATAGCGTTAAAAAAATAAAGATTTTTAGAGAAAAAGATGCATAATGTGCGATTTTTTAAGCTGTATTGTTCAGCTTTTTCTATGAATTAAGATGTATTTGTTGGCTACATGAAGCAATGCATTTTCTATGTTTAGGAGCCTATATGAGATTATCTTTCTATAGTAAGCCTATTCAGAGATTTCAGCCTGACATTACCCTGCCACTGAAGTGTCTGTATTTTATTTTTCACTCCTTCTTTTTCAGGCAGTGCCGGTTGATATGAATTTGAGGAGCGAAGCTGAGTCTTGCGCTCCAGCTCAGATGCTTCATCGCCAAATCAGAAATTTTTCTGATTTACATTATTCATATTGCAGAGTTTTCCCGTTTATTTAAATTAAACAGAGCAGCCTTATCATAAAAGGTGCTTATATCATCAGGTTTAAATAATCAGAACCGGAAAACAATAAGCATTGACCATATTAAATGGATATTGCCATGGAATTTACTTTTAATGCGTTTTACACCTTAATTGCGGCTGTAATCGTTCTCCTTTTGGGACGTTTTTTAGTTAACAATATTGATTTTCTAAGACGTTACAACATCCCGGAACCTGTCGCGGGCGGTTTGGTCGCTGCGGTAGTGTCTTTAATCGTGCACAATTTCTGGGGCTACAGCATTACCACCAGTAGTGCGCTACAAACCAGTTTTATGCTGATTTTCTTTGCCTCCATCGGTTTAAGTGCCAACTTTGCCAAACTGCGTGAAGGCGGTATTGGTCTGGTGATCTTTCTGATCGCAATTTCACTATTCATCATTGTACAAAACTTTGTCGGGATTAGTCTGGCGACAGTATTGGGCATTGATCCGCTAATTGGTATGATTGCCGGTTCCATTACCTTAACCGGTGGTCACGGGACTGCGGGTGCATGGGGTGAAATCCTTGAGGTTGAACATGGTATTCAGGGTGCTTTGGCCCTGGGGATGGCCAGTGCGACCTTCGGTCTGATTATTGGTGGTATTATTGGTGGGCCATTGGCCAAGCTGCTGATCAACCGTTATCAGTTGGCTACACCACGTACCGATGCACAAATTGAACAGCGTGACAATACGCCAGTTGAACCGGTACCGGGTGAGTTTGTACCATTTGAATATCCGCATCAGGTGCGTTTAATTACCGCAGACAATGCCATTACCACTTTAGGTTTATTTGCAGCCTGTCTGGCCTTTGCCGAGTTTATGACTGGTTATGCCAAAGGTACGCTGTTTGAGTTGCCAACTTTCGTCTGGGCTTTGGCTGGTGGGGTAATTCTGCGTAACGTATTAGAAGGTATTTTCAAAGTCACTATTTTTGACCGTGCGATTGACGTATTTGGTAACGCTTCATTGTCTTTATATTTGGCGATGGCATTGCTGTCATTGAAATTATGGCAACTGGCAGATCTGGCTGGCCCGTTAATGGTCATTCTAGGCGCGCAAACCATCACCATGGCCTTGTATGCGGCCTTCATTACCTTCCGTGTTATGGGTAAAAACTACGATGCTGCTGTACTGGCTGCGGGTCACTGTGGTTTTGGTATGGGTGCAACACCTACTGCGGTTGCCAACATGCAGGCCATTACCAATATGTACGGTGCTTCTCATAAAGCCTTCCTGATTGTACCGCTGTGTGGTGCTTTCTTTGTCGACTTGATTAATGCGACTGTCATTCAAGTCATTCTTAAGTTTTTTGTTTAAGTAATTTGAGTGGAAAAGCCTTGTTAAAAGGCTTTTCTTTTTAGGATGACTCAATCAGCAAAGGGTGCGAAAAAATGAATGAACAATTAAATGAAACCCTAATGTCCTGGGTGACGCTTCTAAATACCCCGCTGTGGGATTTTCTGGTGATCTTTCTGGTCTTTGTCGGGGTATTTTATACCCTGATCACCGGCGCTGTACAAATTCGTCTGTTCTGGCACAGTATTAAAGCCATGAAGTCGAGCCGTAAAAAAGGCGAAGACAGTTATGGGATTACTCCATTTCAGGCCCTTGTGACAGGTTTGGCCAGTCGGGTCGGGGTTGGTAACGTTGCCGGTGTTGCGATTGCGATTGCGATTGGTGGTCCGGGTGCGGTGTTCTGGATGTGGTTTACCGCATTTTTAGGCATGAGTTCGGCCTTTGTCGAATCTTCACTGGCGCAGCTATTTAAGGTGCGTGATACCAGCAACCATCAGTTCCGTGGTGGTCCGGCCTATTACATTACCCAAGGCCTGAAACAGAAATGGCTGGGTGTAGTATTTGCGGTTGCCCTGATTTTAACTTACGGTTTCGTGTTTAACGCGGTGCAAGCCAACTCGATTATCAGTGCCACATCACATGCTTGGGGCTGGAATCAGGCCAATCTGACTGTTCCAATGGGTGCGTTCAGTTTTGAACTGTCCTGGTTGGGCCTGGTTCTGGTTGTCATGACCGCTATGATTATTTTTGGCGGGATTAAACGCATTGCCAAAGTGGCGGAGAAATTTGTCCCGATTATGGCGCTGCTGTATCTGGTGGTGGCATTGTATATCGCCGTGATTAATCTGCCGATTATTCCGGATATTTTCCGCCTGATTTTCAGCAAGGCTTTTGAATTTGATGCCGCTGCCGGTGGTTTCTTTGGGGCGATGGTGTCGATGGCGATGATGATGGGCATCAAGCGTGGTCTGTTCTCCAATGAAGCGGGGATGGGTTCTGTACCAAACGCGGCTGCTGTGTCGGATGTAAAACATCCAGTGAATCAGGGGCTGGTACAGATGCTGGGCGTATTCGTGGACACCTTTATTGTCTGTTCATGTACCGCAATCATCATTTTGTCTTCCGGTTTATATCAGAATGCCGGTTTTGAAGGGGTGACCCTGACCCAGATGGCGCTGGAAAGCCAGATTGGCCATTGGGGCGATGACTTCCTGGCCATTATCCTGTTTATGTTTGCTTATTCGTCGATTATTGGGAACTACGCCTATGCCGAAGGCAACGTGCAGTTTATTAACAATAACCGCAAGATCATGCTGATTTTCCGTCTGCTGGTGCTGTTTATGGTGTATTTCGGCGCGATTGCCACCGTACCACTGATCTGGTCGATGGCCGATCTGTTTATGGGCGTGATGGCCACCATCAACCTGTTTGCCATTTTACTGCTGACGCCATTTGTGTTGATGCTGCTAAAAGACTTCAAAGCTCAGCTGAAGCGTGGCGTGAAAGAACCGGAATTTAAACTGGACAATCATCCTAAATTTAAAGACCGGGTTAATTCCGATATTTGGTAATACAAACAGCAACAGCCTCATCATGAGGCTGTTGTTTTATTAATAGCAGGTTATCTTTTAGATGCTTTAGCTTAGCAAAGACAGCAAACCCATATACACGCCAAAGCTGCCAATCAGGCTGACCCACACCGGCAGTTTGCTTTTCAGTAAAACAATCACAAACATCACAAACGCCAGATCCAGCACTGATGTTAAATAATCCTGTCCCATATCAACAATGAGCGCGAGCAATAAACCCACCACCGCGGCATTAATACCAATCACCGCATGTTTGATTTTGTCCTGATGCATCAGCCAGGACCAATGCGGCAGGGTAGCAAAAATCAGAAAGAACGAGGGCAGGAAAATGGCGATGGTGGCAATAATCGCGTTCAGCACAGGATAGGCAGTTAAATCCAGAAAATAGCCGACATAGCTGGCAAAGCTGAATAAAGGACCCGGCATGAGCTGGGCAAAGGCATAGCCTAAATCAAACTGCTGGGCTGAGATCATGCCGGTACTGACAAAGTCCTGATGCAGCAGCGGTAAAATAATATGCCCACCACCAAAGACCAGTGCAGCAGACTGATAAAAGCCTAAAAAGCCTTCAGTTAGCAGATTCGGATTGATCCAGTTCAGCGCACCGAGCAGCAGAAACGGACAGATAAACAAGATTAGCCAGAGTGTAGTCGAGCCGAAACTGCGCTGTTCCAGCTGAAAACTCGGCGTGGTATGACTGCCGCTTTGAGGTTGTGCTTTGGCAATCCACATGCCGGCCAGACCAGCCAGCACAATCACCAGAATCTGGTTATATGACAGTGGCAGGAACCAGATCATGAGCGCAGACACAAGCATCAGCAGGTATTGCCACCAGCTTTTGCAAAAGCTTTGCAGCATTTGCCAGAAGGCCCAGAACACCACCGCCAGTACAATCAGTTGAATGGCATGAAAATACGCCGAACTGATCCACGGGAATAACTGCTGACCGATAAAGGCCAGTAGCGTCATCAGCAAGGCCGAGGGCAGGGTAAAACCCAGCCAGGCCACCACCGAGCCTAAATAGCCACGTTTTAAATAGCCAATGGCCAGTCCAACCTGACTGCTGGTCGGGCCGGGCAACAGTTGCGCTAAAGCGACGACCTGGGCATAGTCTTCATCTTTGAGCCAGTGCAAACGCTGCACAAAAGTCTGGTGAAAAAACACCAGATGCGCGGCTGGGCCCCCGAAAGACAAGCATCCCAGCTTAAAGAAAATCAGAAAAATCTGTGAATAAGATAAAGAAGACATTGGCTAGAATTTTAAAAAACCCGACTTAAGTTTAAACTGAGCAGATGACAGTTTAACGAATTTAAACAATGCACTGCAGAAAATCTCCTTAGACTACAGCAGGCCTGTCGAGTTCAGATCGAGGAATTCATGTTGAATAAAAATCTTGGCTTTATCAGTGTGATGGGGGCAGTCATGCTGACCTTAGGCGCCTGTCAGCATCTGCCAGAACAGCATCAGCGGGTGTCCTCCCAATTAATGGCAACCCCGGCAATGGCAGAGGCCAGCCAGCAGAACGCACGCATGAACTTTAAAACGTTGCCGCAATATACCGGACAGGACCCGGTCATTGCCTTGGTGCTGGGCAGCGGCGGCGCGCGCGGTTATGCCCATATTGGCGTAATTGAAGTGCTGGAACAAAATGGCATCCGTCCGGATTTTATCGTCGGGACCAGTGCCGGCAGTATTGTCGGGTCGATTTATGCCAGCGGCAAAAGCGCGCATGAGCTGCGTCAGATTGCCCTGAACATGAAGGCCAATGATGTCCGTGACATCAAGCTGGATATGAAAGGCTTCTTCGATGGCAAAAAAGTCGAGAACTATGTCAATACGCAGGTCAACCAGTTGCCGTTAGAGCAGCTGCCAATTCCGATGTATGTGGTGGCCACTGAATTAAAACAGGGCAAGAAAGTGGTATTTAATGCCGGCAATACCGGACAGGCAGTACGGGCTTCGGTGTCCATTCCAAGCATGTTTATTCCGACCCGAATTGCCGATGCCGAATATGTCGATGGTGGACTGGTCAGTCCGGTGCCGGTAAATGTGGCCCGCGAACTGGGTGCGGACATTGTGATTGCGGTCGATATTCTGGCCCAGCCGATGTATACCGAAACCAGCCATGTCTGGGGGCTGTTTAACCAGAATATTAATATCATGCAGAAGCATCTGGCTCAGGAAGAGCTGAAACATGCCGATATTGTGATTCAGCCAGATTTACGCGAAAAAGCACATATTTTTGATGTGCAGGGTCGTGAAGCCACCATGCAGGCCGGTGTGGTCGCCGCCTATGGCAAGCTGGGGCAGATTTCGCAGGTCTATCAGCATAAAGGCTATGCCGATGGTCACCGGATTCAAACCTATAACCTGCAACAAAATACTGTTGAGATACATTCGTGGCGCTAGAATGCTGCCGGTTTTTTCTATAACTTAAGTCGAATAAAAATGGCAAGAATGCTCATATCGCAATTTGCTTTTGGCGTTAATTGCCTGATGTTATTCAATAAAGGTATTTCGATTCATGCTCAAAAGGTTGTGATTAATATTTAAAGTTTATATATAAGTGTATTTTAATTCAGCTATTTAAGTTTACCTGTTGTTAATAAAGCTCTTATACTGGCCGCATCAGAATATAACGATTTATCTTAGAAGCTAAAACTGAGCAGGGCATGAGCATGAAGCAATTACACATTGGACAATCTGTACAACTGGCCAACATGGAACAAATTATTTTTACCATTAAAAAAATTAATGCCGATGGTTCCTATGAAATTGAAGCCCAGCTCGATGTACAAAATGTTTTAAATTATGGTCACGTGTCGCCGGAAATGTTGCGTCATATCAACCCGGCTTAAAAGCTCAGGCAGTAAAAAGTCCAATTTTGGGCTGAACTCATCTGCCCGAATGGAAAAAATCCACCTCCTGACGCGCCTGCTGAAATCCTGTTCAAGTGGTGTCGGGATGTGGATAAATAATTGAAAATTCAAGTAATAGCGCAAAACACTATATATTTTTCTAAATAATACCCCAATCACCATAAATAATAATGATGACTTTATTGCCGAATTGAACATTTAATTTGTGTTAAAAACGATATAATAATATTCACATATCCTGTCTTTTATAAGAGCCGAAAACAAGATGTCCCCATTAGATCAGCTTAAACCCATCTTAGAAGATCAATCTGAATTAACCATGTCGGTGTTAATGACGCCAGATATGGCAAACTTTTCCGGTAATGTTCATGGGGGAACAATTCTAAAATTACTGGATCAGGTGGCTTATGCCTGTGCCAGCCGTTATTCAGGCAGCTATGTGGTGACACTTTCGGTAGATAAAGTGAACTTTAAGGAACCAATTCATGTCGGCGAGTTGGTGACTTTCCTGGCCAGTGTGAACCATGTAGGCCGTACTTCCATGGAAATTGGCATTCGCGTCGAAGCGCAGAACATTCAAAAACGCACCGTGCGTCATACCAACAGTTGCTATTTTACCATGGTCGCAGTTGATGAGCAGGGCAAACCCAAACAGGTGCCGGCCTTAAATCTGGACAATGACTGGAAACGCTGCCGTTTTGAAGCGGCAGAACAGCGTAAAGTGGCACGTTTACAGGAAGGTACTCATCCATCTTGCAGTATTTACAAGAAGTCGATTTAAGTCTGACTTTCACTGTGTTGAAGAAAGACCTGAAATTTCAGGTCTTTTTTATTGCCACATTTTTTATACCAGACGACAGAAGAATCACTCGCCAGCCGGCACCAACTGGCTTATTATAAAACGATACGTATCGTTTCGTTTTGGACTGGGTATGGAAACTGAAAAATCATCACGGCGGCAGCAATGTATTTTAAATGCTGTGGTCGAGGCACTGGCAGAGTATGACTATAGCCATCTGACCATTGAGGATATTGCCACGCGGGCCGGTGTGGGGAAATCGACCATCTACCGCTGGTGGAAACATAAATCCGAACTGGTGTTCGATGCCTTTAAGCTGCAAACCGCCTCGATTTTTGAACTCGACTTTAGCCAGTCTTTGCAGTTTAACCTGACCCAGCAATTGTTTAAGCTGAGTCAGGCGCTGAACCATCAGGTTGGGCGGGCGGTACTGGTGGTGATGGCCGAGCAGCGTGAAACTGCCGCAGCATTTTTTCGTGAATATTTGCTGCCACGGCGTGAACAGATGCGCAAGCTGATTCAGCTGGCGATTCAGCGTGGCGAAATTGTGGCGCAGTATCCGTTTGAACTGATGCTCGACACGCTATATGCACCGATTCATTACCAGATTATTTTCTTTAACCGGATGCCCGATGCCGACTATATTCAGCAGCTGATTGAGATGGTGCTGGGACCAGTCCGGGTTCAGCCGCTTATTGATGCGCAGGAGCGCTAAGCCTATGTCTGCTCAAAGTTCTGCTGCATTATGGAATCGTGCATTTATTCTGTGTCTTTTCAATAACCTGTTTCTGTTTGTTTATTATTTTGCCCTGCTAGCCGTATTACCAATTTATATCATGAATGATCTGGGCGGCACGGTCAAAGAAGCCGGTTTGGCTCTGACCCTGTTTCTGGTGTCCTCGATTGCCATCCGGCCGTTTTCCGGTTTAATCGTGGAAAAGCTGGGCAAGAAACTGTCTTTTCGTGGTTCTGAGCTGTGCTTTGTGCTGTTTGCCTTTTGCTATATCTGGATTGACAGCATGTGGAGCCTGCTGCTGGTGCGTTTTTTACATGGCATCTGGTTCAGTATTTTAACCACGGTGGCGGTGCCGGTGGCCAGTGACTTTATTCCAGAAGCGCGTAAAGGCGAGGGCATTGGTTATTTTGTGATGTCGACCAATTTGGGCGTGGTTTTTGGGCCTTTAATTGCCTTAACCACCATCCAGTTCACCAGTTTTCGGGTGTTGTTTGCCGTGCTGGCAGTGATTATGGCGATGGGTTTTCTGTTCTGCCTTAGCCTGAAACTGCAGGATGATCGGGTCAAACCAGCTAATCTGTCTGATCCATCTGCCACGAAACCCCGGCTGAGCCTGCATGATATTGTCGAAACCCGGGTCATTCCGGTGGGGCTGGTGGCCATGCTGACTGCCTTGGCCTATTCCAGCGTGATCAGTTTTATTACTGCCTATAGTGAAGCCAAGCAGTTACTGGCCTATACCAGTCTGTTCTTTGTGGTCTTTGCTGTGTCCATGATTGTGGTGCGGCCGTGGGTCGGCAAGCGTTATGATCGTAAAGGTCCAAGTGCGGTGATGTATCCGTCCTTTGTGTGTTTTGCCATGGGACTGGTGATTGTCAGCTTTTTATCTAATCCGTGGATTTTATGGCTGTCGGCGGTGTTTATTGGTATTGGCTACGGCACCTTGTTTCCGTGTCTGCAAACCGTGGCCATTCAAACGGTCAATAAACAGCGCATGGGTCATGCGATTTCAACGTTCTTTACCCTGTTTGATCTGGGGCTGGCACTCGGTTCCGTGCTGATGGGCATCCTGATTGCCTGGATGGGCTTCCAGCTGACCTATTTACTCTGCGCCGTGCTGGTGCTGTTGACCTTGCTGCTTTACAAAGCCATGGTCACACCAACCTTGCGTCAGGCTCCCTAAGAGGCTTCAACATGGAATTAAGACATTTACGTTATTTTGTTGCGGTAGCAGAAGAGCTGAACTTTACCCGGGCCGCAGCCAGAATGTATACCGTGCAGCCATCTTTAAGCCAGCAAATTAAAGATCTGGAACAGGAGGTCGGGGTACAGTTATTGCTGCGTTCCAACCGTAAAGTGGAACTGACTCCAGAAGGCGAGGCCTTTTTAAAGCAGGCGCGTTTGTGTCTGGACTATGCCGACAAAGCCATTCAGGAAGCGCGGCAAGTGGCACAGGCGCAAAAAGCACAGTTGAATATCGGCTTTGTGCCGGTGGCCGAAATGAAAGTGTTTCCTTATATCATGCCGAATATTCGTGCCCAGTTTCCCGATTTAAAAATCCATTTTCATAGCCTGCCGGATGCCGAGCAGTTTAAGGCCTTAAGTCGGGCGGAAATTGATATTGCTTTTACCCGCTATCCAGATGAATCGGGAGCGTTTGAGTCAATCCAGATTTTTGATGAACCACTGACCCTGATTGTGCCGAAAGATTCTCCGGCGGCCAGCTTAAAACATATCAGCATCAAAAGTTTTCAGCAGCAGGATTTTGTGATTAGTGATGAGCACGCCTCACCGCAGCTGTACAAAATTATTCAGGACTTTTTAAAGCAGTCTAGGCTGGAGATTCATGTGGTGCAGCATTCCACCAATATTCTGATGAACGTTAATCTGGTCGGGATGGGCGTCGGCTGGAGTCTGGTGCCGGCTTATGTGATTCCGCTACTTGGCGATAAAATTGTGGTGAAAAATACATTAGAGCCACTGCCGATGATTGGCCTCTATGCCAGCTATCGCAAACAACATCGCAGCGAAGCGATTGAGCTGATTTTAAAAGTATTGAAAGCACAGTTTTATATGGATTTTGGCTAAAGCAAACGTGTTACGCCCAACTACATATCGGCGCAGCCGGTTTTTTAAAATTGGTGAAGCCGTTAAAGATGGACACAAATCAACAGCGTTTCTCGCCGGACAGCAGGCTTAAAATATAAGCATTGATGCACTGTCGAGGAACTCCACATGCAACTGTATACGCATCCTCAATCACGTGGTCAGACCCTAATGCCGCTATTACAGGAGCTGCAGATTCAGGATCAGATCGAGATTATTCAGGTCAGTTGGGAAGATCTGCAACAGCCAGAGTATCGGGCCATGAATCCTTTGGGCAAAGTGCCGCTACTGGTCGATGGCCCGGTTTTTATTAGTGAAACCCCGGCAATTTTTGCCTATCTGGCTGATCATTTCTTTGAACAAGGTTTGGCCCCGGCCCTGGATGATCCGCAGCGCGGCGCCTATTTCAAATGGCTATTTTTCTGTCATGGCCCATTAACCGAATGGATTGACTTGAGCAATTTCCAGATCAGTCAGGCCCAGCTCGAACAGCATAAACGCGGTTTAGGGATGGGATTGCCGAAAGATCTGATGGCGTTTTTAAAACAGGGACTGCAGCAGGCCAACCCCTATTTGCTCGGTGAGCGTATGAGTGCCGCAGATTTGTATCTGGCGTACTGGCTGGCCTATGCCATTGCTCTGAAGGCCATTCCTTATCTGGAAGAATTCCGGCCGTATCTGCAATGGATGGCGCAGCGGCCATCCTTAAGTCAGGTGATCTGGTTTCAGCAGCTGGATCAGCATTGAAATAGCGGCATGAACATGAGCGCGAATAGCAAAAAACCACGCCTGAGCGTGGTTTTTTGAAGGGTTCATCTTATTGGGCATGCAGTTTCTGGAACAGTTGCTGACTGGTACTTTCCAGGGTTTGCGGAATTGCCAGCGCCGCAACGAAACGGTCAGGGCGTAAAATTACCACCGAGCCTGTGGTTTTGCCAAACCAGCTGCGAATTTCTGTGCCCAGATCACCAATGGTAATCACATCTGCAGAGTGTTTCGGCTGTGGATGTTTGAGCTGCACCGCAGGAATCACCTGAATAAATTTCACCCCCAGTTTCTGCCATTGCTGCATGCTGCTGTCAGACAGTCCCCATTTTGGATCAACGCCCCAAGCGATAATCGCAAAGTCATTGCCCAGTACGTCATCCAGCAGCACCGTTTCACCTGAGGCCAGTTGTACCTGCGGCTGAATAAACATTTTACCGACCGGCGAGTATTTATCGGTTTGTGGCAACAGGGCGCCATCCTGATATTTCGGCATCGGCTTAAAGCGCATTTCCAGCAAATACTGTTTGATTGGCTTGATGTAGTTCAGCACATAAGAAATGCCATCACGGACAATACCGTGCCATTGTTTTGGCGGCGCCAGCACATGCCCGGCCATCACCGATAAATCAATCATGGCTTTGGCATGGTCTTTACGTTCAATCTGGTATGAATCGAGCAGCTCGGCAGCGGCTTTGCCCTGAATCACCAGCGCCATTTTCCAGGCCAGGTTAAAGGCATCACGCATGCCGCTGTTATAGCCCTGACCCTGCCACACCGGCATAATGTGTGCTGCATCACCGGCCAGTAAAATCCGGTCAACACGGAATTTTTCGGCAATACGCGCATTGTGGGTATAGACGCGCTGGCGAATCACCTCGATGCCATCGGTGGTTGGTAGTACTTTAGACAGTAACTTGGCGATATTTTCCGGTTTGCTCAGTTCTTCCTGGGTTTCGCCCGGCATCACCATAAACTCGAAACGGCGGATGCCATGTGGCAGGGCGGCGGACACATAAGGACGCACCGGGTCACAGCACAGATAAATATGCGGCGTGGCCAGTGGATCATTATCAATATCAATCACAATCCACTGGTTCGGAGCTGTTTTACCATCAAAGGCAATATTCAGACGACGGCGTACCAGAGAGTTGCCGCCATCGCAGGCAATCAGATATTGTGCCTGAATCACTTCCTGCTGACCCTCACGGGTATGCAGTTTGAGCGTCACGCCACTTGCATCTTGACGAAACTCGGTCAGTTCCCGGGAAAAAAGTACTTGGGTCTGTTCATATTGGGTCAAGCCGTTTAACAGCACCTGATCGACCTGCGGCTGGATAAAGGCATTGCGGCGCGAGAAACCAAATTCGCGGGTCAGCGGTTGAATATCGGCGAAGCAGCGGCCGTTTGGGGTAAGAAAGCGCATGGCATGATTGGGCGTGGTATGCGGCAAGACCTGATCGACCAGACCTAAAGATTGAATGGTCCGCAACGATTCATCATCAATCCCGATGGCGCGTGGGTAATCAATCAGGCGATCCAGCTGTTCCACTACCATCACCTGAATACCTTGTTTGCTTAAATAATTGGCGATGGTTAAGCCGACCGGACCGGCACCCAAAATTGCCACTTCAGTTGTATAGTTTGTTGTGTTCATCGCGAGGTCCATCCATCACGTCAGATTAACGTCCATTAACGGTGAAAGGCCGGGATTCAACAAGTTATGCCATAGTGGAAACAGAGGTCGACTGTAGAGGGTAGTAAATAAGATGATTTTTATAATTTGTTGATTAGATGAATATTTATAATAAAAATACGATCATTCAGGATGATGTTACGATCATTTATTTCTATAGTAAAAAGACCATTTCCATAAAAAAGTGAAACCGCATCAAAGCGGTTCCACCTTCACACAATGGTATTTAATACGGTGCTGCCATCAAAGATAGCAACGCACAGTATGGCAACTCTTAACGTGCAGTTTTCTCTTTTTCATCGCTTGATACGGCTTCAGACGCAGGCTGATCTGCTGCCCCGGCATTGGCCGCTGCTGCTGGCTGCTCCTGGGTGCTGACAATCACTTTGTCTTCAGTTTGGGTATTGGCTGGTGCTGCTGGTGCAGCAAAAGTGGTTGCGGTAGCAGCCGCAAACGTGGTCGCAAGTAAAATTTGAGTTAATTTCATTTTGGGCATCCTTTAATATTCATTTTAGAGTTGACCTCGTATGCACATCACCTGCATCGAGGACAGGCTTCATGCTATGCCGCAGTGGGAGATTGAGCAATCGAAGCAACAAAGCAAAAAATCTGCTTAACATTGGCTCTACATGAATGAAGAAAATGTAGCAATTGGGTAAGAATTTACCGTTTTTTGCATCTAAAATCGGCGAACTTACAGAGGAGATAGCTCGAACTATCCCCATGCCGGGATAAATAAAATTACATTGCTACCGATATTTCAGTGTTACGGAGAAAAACTGCAGGCAGATAAATGTAATTAAATTTTTCTAAAAGATAGCAAAGGTAGGCGCATTTTCTGGCTCAAGCTGAAAAAATCTCAGCCAGAAAGCCGCAGTGCTGGCTTGAACCACATGGCAATCTTGCATAGCATGCAAACGTTGCCCAGCCAAAGAGTAGACCTGTGAAACTGATTGCACCGACACGCGCCGTTCCAACCCATATTATTTCCGGTTTTCTGGGAGCCGGGAAAACCACGCTGTTACAGCAGTTGCTGCGTCAAAAACCGGAGCAGGAAGTCTGGGCGGTGTTGATGAACGAATTTGGCCAGATCGGCATTGACCAGCAGATTTTGCCACAAAGTGACGGTTTTGAAATTAAGGAACTGCTCGGTGGCTGTTTATGTTGCAGCAGCCAGTTACCAATGCAGATTGCCTTGTCACGCTTGCTAGATGAAGCCAAGCCCGACCGGCTGTTTATTGAACCCACCGGATTGGGCCATCCGCTGCAATTGCTGGAACAGCTGACCGAACCGCACTGGCACAGCCATCTGGACATGCGCGCCTTGGTCACGGTGGTGGATGGTTCACGTTTGCACGATGCCGACTGGACCCAGCAAAACCTGTATACCGACCAGTTAAAAGCCGCCCAGATTATTGTGATTTCACATCCGGATCAGATGCAGCCGGCAGATGAACAGGGCCTGGAAAAATTAAAACAGGAATATCAGGCCTATGCACCGCGCTGGCTAGCTGCTGAAAACGGTCAGCTGCCATTGGCTGAAATTGATCTGGCCCATGTCGGCATCCAGCGTAAAATCCAGCCTTTATTGCAGCTGCAACGCACACTGCCGGCACAGGCAGAGCTGCCGGAAATTAAACAGTTGCCCTATCATTATGTGGAAACGGCGCAGGGGTATTCGGTGGCCGGCTGGAAATTTTCCCGGCGCTGGCAATTTGACTTTTATGCGCTACTGGATCTGCTCTGTGAGCAGCAGGACTGGTTGCGGATTAAAGCAATTTTTCACACCAATCAGGGCTGGAAAACCTTTAATTTCAATCCGCAGCAATTTAACTATCAGTCATCGCCCGAAAATACCGATAACCGGATCGAGCTGATTTATCGTAACACCCGGGACTGGAGTGTGTTTGAGGAACAGCTGCTGGCCTGTCGTATTGACAATACTGCCTAGAATCTGTTCAGCACGGGGCAGCAAAATCCGATATGCTAGGCGCCAAATTTGAGGATCACGTGTATGGCGCTTAAAGCAACAATTTATAAAGCAGATTTAAATATTGCCAATATGGATGTGCATCAATATGGTGACTATCAGCTCACCATGGCCTTGCATCCGTCTGAAACCATCGAGCGCCTGATGGTGCGTATTCTGGCATTTGCCCGCTATGCCGATGAGGCACTGGAATTCACCAAAGACCTGTTTGAAACCGATGAGCCGGCGCTGTGGCAAAAAGATCTTACAGACCAGTTAATAAACTGGATTGAAGTCGGCTGCCCGGATGAAGATAAAGTCAAAAAAGCCAGCGCCCGTTGCCAGCAGGTGGCGGTGGTGGCCTATGGCAGCAATGTCGATGACTGGTATAAACGCTCCAGCAAGCTGAAAACCCTGAAAAATGTTCAGGTCTGGAAACTGTCTACCGCCACCACCGAAGCAATTCAGCAACTGTGTGAACGTACCATGCAGCTACAGTTAAATGTGATGGATGGCGAATGGACCTTAATTGGCGATCAGGCCCAGGCCGTGATTGAATGGGAACAGTTGCAGTAACCCATCCGGTTGCTGCTGTGGTGTCAGGTCAATAAACGGCTGCAATTTAGCGGCCTAAATTATGCAGCTGTCATCAATTCCTTTTATACTCATGCACAATTGATTTGGTTGAAGAGAGCAGACGCATGTCAAAAGAATTAGAAATTATTGATTTAAAAGTGGGTGAGGGCAAAGAAGCGGTCAAAGGCGCTTTAATTACCACTCACTATACCGGCTGGCTGGAAGATGGTACCAAGTTCGACTCTTCCATTGACCGCGGTAACTATTTTGAAACCGTGATTGGTACCGGCCGTGTGATTAAAGGTTGGGATCAGGGCATTCTCGGGATGAAAGTTGGCGGTAAGCGCAAGCTGATCGTGCCATCCCATTTGGCATATGGCGAGCGTAAAATTGGCAATATTATTCCGGCCAATTCCAACCTGATTTTTGAAATTGAATTATTTGACGTGAAAACCCGCGACGAATAAGCCTTCCACATTCCCTGACCGGAGAACAGGATGTCTCTGGTCGGCTTGTGCAAAAATAGTGCAAAAAGTAATTTGAAAGCCCTTCAATACACAGTACATTAAAATCATTCCTTTCCAATGTCTGCAGGGATTATCATTTTATTGGAACAGCGCGCCTACTTTCGGATTTCTCTCCTGTTGATGGCCTGGCTGTGTCTGTGTGCACTCAGCCTTGCTCCGGCGCGAGCACATCATTATGATTCCCCACCAGACTCCTATTATCAGCAGCAGCTGATTACGACCCTGCAGTTTAGTGAACGCTCCAGCACCAATTTGGATGGTTCGTGGCTGTTTTACAATCAGCAGTTTATTCAACAGCCCAGTGCAGTACTGACTGCAGAACGGGTGCATTTACCGGCTTCTTTTCAGCAACTGACTGGCCAAATGGAAGGCTATGGCACATTTATTGGGCATTTTCAGTTGCCAAAAGAGTTTGTCGGTCGCCGCATTGCGATCTGGATGCCTAGCCAGCAGGGTGCCTACCGGGTGTATTTAAATGGTGAGCCGCTGGCACGCGTGGGGGAAGCCGGTCCTGATGCTGCCCGCCATGAAAACGGCAATAGTCATCGGCTTGCCTATTTTATTGCCGACAGTGAATATTTTACCCTGGCGATTCAGGCCTCCAGTTTCCAGAACTTCAGGGGCGGGCTGGAACATTCAATAAAAATTGGACTCAGCCGTACCATAAACTACCAATACCAGCGCCTGATGATGAGCGTGGCCATGATCAGCGGCGGTGTGCTCGGGATTGGACTGTTTACCCTGGTCTTTTCCTTTTTCCGTGGGGTGATGCCGCCGAATGCACAAAGTGTGTTTGTATTTGGCATTTTTATTGTGTTTCTGGCGCTGCATAACCTGTTTGCAGCCCCGTATGCCTATACCGCCTTTACCGACATCAACTGGATCTGGGGACTGCGGCTGCAATATCTGTTCAGTTTTCTGGCCATTTTATTTTTCTTGAGCTATATGTTCCTGTTTAACCAGCGTTATTTACATCGCTGGGTATATTGTGCTGCGCTGTTGCTCATTGCCATTAATCTGGTCGCTGCATTATGGGCACCGCCGATGGTGCTGGAACAGCTGGCGTTATGGAGTTCTTTATTCAGTCTGCTGGTGCTGGTCAATTTTATCTACGGTTTTGCCGAAACTTTGCGGCAGAAACTGAGTTATTCCAAATTAACCATATGTGCAGTATTGCTGCTGTTTGGCAGCTTTATTCATGATCTGTTGCTGGCCTTAAACCTGATTGAATCAATTCCTTTATCGTTTATTTCTACCAGTCTGTATGCCTTGCTGATTATGCTGCAGCAGGCACGTAACTATGCGCGTGATACTGCCTATATTGAAAAACTGAATAACCGTTTGCTGAGCCTGAATAATTCGCTGGATGTTAAAGTCAAGGAACGTACCGCCCAGTTAAGCCAGTTAAATGCCAAGCTGGAATTGCAGGTAAAAATTGATGCGCTGACCGGTGCCTATAATCGCCGTGCCTTGAATGATGAAATCCTGCTACGTTTTGAGCAGACCTGTCAGCAGCCTGAACATACCCTGGCGTTTGTGATGCTGGATGTCGATTATTTTAAAAAATATAACGATCATTATGGCCACTTAAAAGGAGATCAGGTTTTGCAGCAGCTGGTGCTGATCTTAAATCGTGCCTTGCCTGAAAATGCCTATGTGGCACGTTATGGCGGTGAAGAATTTGCCTTGATACTGCACAATGTCCCGATTGCCTTATTAGAGCCGATGATGGCACAGGTATTACAGGCGGTTCGTGCCGAGCAAATGCAGCACATTGCCCGTCAGGATACGAAAGACTATGTTACGGTCAGTATGGGCGTGGCCTGGATGACCGGCAAGCAGCCCTATGCCAGTGTACTGGAATTTATGAAAGCAGCCGATCAGCAGCTGTATCTGGCCAAAGAAGCCGGCCGGGATCAGTGCAGGATTGCCGGACATTAAGCCAGAGAAAAATCTTTAGTCCAGATATTTGACCAAAGGAATATGTAAAACAGGCTCAATTGCCTGCGGCTGAATCTGAAAGCCATATTTTTGATAAAAGGGCAGCGCCGTGCGGGTGCTGGCCAGTACAATCCGTTTCATCTGGCGTTGCTGATAATAATGCAGCACTTCATTGAGCAGCAGCTTGCCAATACCGCGCTGCTGGACATCGGGCGCGACATAATTCATTAATACTTCACCCTGATCGCTGGCCAGAATAAAACCGACCACCTGATGCTGTAGCTCATACACCCAGCAGTTGTTATAGTGCATCAGTAACAGCAGATTTTCCTGATTTTTATTTTCGAGCAGGCGTTGAATCTTGATTTCACGATGTTGATGATCGAGGCTACAGGATCGGATACTGTCGTGCAAAACGCGAATAAGGCTCGGGACATCTTGAATTCGAGCGGATCTAATCATTGTGTTGGTAAAGGCATAAACAAGAACCTATTTGAATGTAAATAAACCTTCAATAAAATGACAATCTTGTTGTGATTTACGCAGTTTTTTAGGCGTTGTGAGAATTTTTTATTGGGGGATTGATACTGTTTTGTGTCAAAATGAATAAAAAGACAGCAGTTTGGCAGCGCAGATGCGATGGGGTCATCTTGATGAGCGCATGGAATCATCCTCATCGTCAGGCATGATCCATCTGTAAGAGTGCTGAAATAAGAGACACGAGACCAAACGTTGGGAAATGAGAACCGAACCATTGAGGTAAGCGGGCTTATGGCAAAAATACTGGCAATCCTCCTGATTTTTCTGGCCTTTTATGCGCTGTGGAAAGTCATGATCAAAATCAGAATTAACCGTGCCTTTCAGAAACATCAGGCCGCCTATTGCAATATGGTACAAGGCCCGATTAGCCAGAAATGCCCGCGACCGGTTGAAGAGGTGATTGAAGAAGTCGCTGCCTATGAACAGCAACTGTTTGATGATGTCGCAGCGTTATTTTTAAGCCTAAAAGTTTCTACTTCCGACCCTGATGATGCCACAACCATACAGCAAGAATTACTCAATAAAATGCCTGCTAAAGCCCAAACGCAGATTCGTCAGTTAGATTTAGGTGAGTGGTCGATTTACTGGAGTTTTTATCAACAATCTTTGGAATATTATGTGGGTAAATATGGTGTTTTTATTACCCATGTAGACCGTTTTGGACAAGAACATAAATATAATCATGCAGATGTATAAAGCCAATTTTATCGGGTGTTTATTTTTATTGTTTTGACTTGTGCTTAACTCAGTCTGAGTTTGAGCAGTATTACAGAAACAAGGTATCATGCATTTTTCTTTTTCATAGGCTGCATCAATGTCGGTTTTAGAAATAATTGCTGTATTGATCAGTGTCTTAGGCGTGACGTTAACCATCAAACGGCATATTGCTTGTTGGGTGGTAAATTTTATTGCCTGTTTGTTGTATGCCTATTTATTCTTTGAATATCAATTGTATGGCGAAACAGTATTGCAAACCTTATTTATGGTAATGGCAATTTACGGTTTTTACCAGTGGAAAACTACACAGCAAGACACTCAAGCCATCGTGATTCAGACCTTATCGCAAAATAAAATGCTGCAGCAGCTTATACTCAGTATGGGCTTGGGGCTTATTTTTGGTCTAAGTTTAATGCAGTGGACGCAGGCATCTGTACCGTTATTAGATGCACAACTTGCAGCTTTGAGTCTGTTGGCAACCTATTGGACCAGTCGTAAATATTTGGCTACATGGTTGCTTTGGATTGTGGTCGATCTACTCTACGTAGGCATGTTTATTTATAAAGCTTTATTTTTAACCGCAGCGCTTTATGTAGGATTTGTGGTATTGGCTTATTTAGGATGGCGTGAATGGAGCAAAATACGTCAGCAACAACATGTGCAAGTTTTGCCTTAAAGGATAAGCATGAGTAACCTGATCCATTTTAAACAGGCACAGCTTGCTCAGTTTGATCATCTTGCACAAAATATTCTGTCTAATCCAGAACGTTATTTACAGTTCGATTCAATTGCAGATTTTTATCAAGCCCAATGGTTGGATGATTTTCCTCAAGGCACCACTTGGTATGCCACAGGATTGGATGATGGGGCAGAGCATTTTTATGCCAAAATCGAATTTTGTGGGCATTATCTTACTTTATATAGTCATGATATTTATGCTGCTGAATTTGGCATCCTACACACAGATTTGAACAATTAGAGTCAATGACAACAGGTGGAAAAAATACTTTAATAGCCTGAAAATAAAGTTGTATTTAGGATATAAAACAACTTATACCCGTTGAGCATCAGCCAAATTATATTGCACGATGATGCTAGACCTACTCCATCAATAAACAAAATAAAAGGAACTCAAATGGCTCATCAATTTACTGTTAATGCCACTATTCATGGCGTTTCAATTGACGAATTTAAGCGTTTAGTGGCAGATATTGCGTTACATGAAGCGGTGTGTAAACGTATTCCAGGTGAAAATTTAGAAATTTTAGAATCAAAAAAGAATGGTGATATTTACACCCTGCGTCGTGCTTATAACTTGGATGTGAATATTCCAGATATGGCAAAAAAACTATTAAAAGATGCATTTCGTTTAAAACGTAATGATGTGACCAACTTATCAGCACTTACTTCTACAGTTGAGTTGGGCGCTAACTTACCTTTGGAAGCCAAAGGCGAGCGTACCGTTACAGGTAATCAAGAAAAAATTGAAATTCAGTTGGACTGGACCATTAAAGTTAAAGTTCCATTGATTGGTGGTATGTTAGAAAAACATGCAGAAGGTGAAATCCGTCGTTTCAGTGAGCTAGAAATTAGCATTGTAGAAGATGAGCTTAAGAAAAATTTAGCCGCTTAAACTGTTTATTTAAAACACGAATGCTTAATTTGTATTTAGCGCTGCCTATTGGGTGGCGCTTTGTTTTTTTTGTAGCTGGGATGGCTGCACTTGGTCATTTGCAGCACTGGTTTTTAAGTCAATTGTAGATGCGAAGCATAATATATTAATTATTTAAATATATTATATTTATTATGCTACTATTTTAATCACATCTAAATTGACTCTGAGATCAACCATGAAATTGATTAAGCTGTTGTGTCTGTCTTTATTCCTGAGCTTTGCAAGTCTATCGCCTGCTATGGCAGAGAATAACAAAGATCCGCTATTTGTATTGCTCACCAGTAATGATGCACACCGTACCAAAATGGCAATTGGCATGAGCAATAACCAGTTTGGCAAAGGTCATCCACTGACCATTTACTTGGTTGATCAGGGTGTGATGTTGGCATCTAACCGTTTTGAACATAAATATGCTGAGCATCAAAAAATGCTAAAAAGCATTATGGCCAAAGGTGGTGAGGTCTATATTTGCAAAATGTGTATGGATCAGTATGGTGTTGCCGAGGGTGATTTAATCAAAGGTTTAAAATATTCAAATCCAGATGTGATGGGTGAAGCGATTTTCCGCCCAGGCACACAGACCCTGAGTTGGTAATATTGCTGCTTTAAAGTGCAAAAGCCTTGTTGAAAAACAAGGCTTTTTTTATTGAAGGAAGTTTTAACGCATGGCGTATTTTTTTAAACGATAATCCAGTGCGGCAAGTGAAATTCCCAATAAGCGGGCAGCTTCAGATACATTCTGTTTGGCTTTTTGCATGGCGGTCATAATCAATTGTTGCTCATGCTGTTCTAAGTCAAAACCTTCGGTGACCAATCTGTCTAAATCTGTGCTGTCTTGCACATCTTCAGCATCGTGTTCATGCTTTTGTGGGAATAACGCATTCAGTTTAATCATTTGTTGCGCTTCGGTGAGCAGTACTGCACGCTCCAACAAGTTTTCCAGTTCACGAATGTTGCCTGGCCAAGCATAACTTTGCATAAAGGCGGTGGCTTTTTCACTTACTCCCTGAATTTGTTTGTCGTACATTTTTTCAAAGCGTTTTAAAAAGTGCTCAACTAAAAGGAGGATATCTTCAGAATCACAAGCGGGTTTACCGCATTTACTGTGAGTTGGCACTGAATCTGCGTATTAAACCGAGAAGAAGACTAAAACGGCATGCGCCTGAACCATTGAAAGAACCAATCCGAGAAAATCAGGTTTGGTCATTAGATTTTATGCATGATCAGCTTTCCGATGGTCGCAAGTTTCGATTATTGAATGTGATTGATGATTACCGCCGCGAAGGCCTAGCCACTGAAGCAGGGTTCTCATTGCCCACAATCAGGGTTATTCGTACGTTGAATCAATTGCTGGAGTGGAGAGAAAAACCGTTAGTGATCCGATGCGATAATGGTCCCGAATTTATCAGTCACGAATTTGTGCGCTGGGCTACTGAGCACGGTATTCGTATTGAATATATTCAACCGGGTAAGCCACAGCAGAATGCGTATATTGAACGCTATAATCGGACCATACGTTATAGTTGGCTGAGCAAGCATTTATTTGATACTTTGGATGAAGTACAAGATTATGCAACAAACTGGTTGTGGCATTACAACCATGAAAGACCACATCAAGCTAACAAAGGAAAGCCACCTCTAATGGCTGCTTAACCTCTACTTTTAACTTCGGTTATTTATGGGAGGATTACCTCTGAAATTGTGAGTTGAGCAGTTCTGATTCTTAAGGAACCACAGTTTTGTTTGAGAAACTCCCAATAAGTTGATTCAAATTTAAGAAAAAAATCATCAATTACGCAGAATAATTCGGTACTATTGAACATCAGGACTAGAGTTGTGAGTTTGGTGTGGTAACTCAACTGATGGCTCTAGTCCTCTTATTTTTCAAGTCAATTTCTTATCCGCGATTCAGGTTACTTAAAATCTGGTTGGTCGGCTGTAATACCACAAACAGATACAGGGTGCGCAGCGCAATCACCGCACTTAACAGCAACAGTGACAGGCGTAACAGGCGATCCAGTTTCTGCTTGAGCTTGACCTGATATAAAGCCTTTAAATTATGCGAAAAAATCAGGGTAATGGTGATGGTCAGCACCAGCATCCGCTGTGCATATTGCTCATCAAACACCGAAAAATACACATAAATTGACTCGGCAATGGTAATTAGCACCAGAAGAAATGCCCAGCGCGTAGTGACATTCAGCCGTAAATGAATGGCATGGGTGAACATCGCACAGCTGATAAACAGCAGCGTGGACGGAATAAAGCTAAAGGTCGGCAACACTTGGGCGGAGACCACGGTAATGATCAGTACGGCCAGACCCGTACACAAGGTCGATGCGGCATACCACAGAAAATAGGTGGGAATCGGTTGGAACAGCCGCAGCAGCAGAATGACGCTGCCAAAGGCCATCATAAACAGCGGGATTAGCACACTGTAGAGGGAGAAATTTTCGGCTAACATGAACAAATTGCAGGTAAGTCAAAAAATCGCGCCATCATAGCAGCTTCTCCCAGACAGTGATCTAAAAAAGTGCACAATCTTGAACGCATAATTGAATCAAGAAGATTTAGAAAAGCGATGCGTGTAGCGATGCTGTAACTGCCGGGCCAAAACGTGCCGGCTTGCGGTATAAAATAAAGTTGCCATCTACAACAATGATAATGCCCAAAGAAGGACCCACCCTATGCAAACGCCTGTTCCAGATTATTTAAAGCATGTTTTGTCACAATGTCAGCGCAATGTGGGCGGGCAGCTGGCCGATTATATTCCGGAACTGGCACAGGCTGATCCTAACAAGCTGGCGCTGGCCCTGTCCACCGCAGATGGCATGATCTATTCCAGCGGTGATGATGGTCATGAATTTACCATCCAGTCCATGTCCAAACCCTTTGCCTATGCACTGGTGCTGGAGCAGTTGGGCATTGAAGAAGTTTTGCAAAAAGTAGGCGTTGAACCCTCCGGAGAAGCCTTTAACCAGATTTCCCTAGATAAAGAACTGAATATTCCGAAAAACCCGATGATCAACTCGGGGGCGATTACCACCCATTCATTAATTCAAACTACGGCTGGCATTTCACGGGCCGAGCAGCTGCGCCGTTTTTTAAGTGAACTGGCCGGACGGGAATTAAGTTTTGATGAGCAGGTCTATACCTCCGAAATGAAGACTGCATTCCGGAATCTGTCGATTGGCTATATGCTGCGTACTGTCGGTGCACTGGACACTGACCCGGTCGAAATTGTAAATGGATATATCCAGCAGTGCGCAATTAAGGTCACGGTTAAGGATTTGGCGCACATCGCCCGTGTCTTGGCCAATGGTGGCCTGCATCCGAAAACGGGTGAGTGTTTGCTGGATCGGGCAGTGGTGCGGCAGGTGTTAAGCGTGATGCTCAGTTGTGGTATGTATGATGCTGCCGGAGACTGGCTCACCACGGTGGGGATTCCGGCCAAAAGTGGCGTGTCTGGCGGGATTATTGGCGTACTGCCGGGGCAGGTCGGTATTGCGGTATTTTCACCGCGTGTAGATGAACATGGCAACAGTGTCCGCGGGATTGATATTTTCGAGCGCTTATCTGCCGATATGGGCCTGCATCTGATGGAAGGGACGCCTTCCGCACAAACCATTATTCAAAGCTGTTATTGGGCTGGCAAAAATGATGATGTTCGCGTCTATGAACTGCGCGGAGTGTTGCAGTTTACCGAGTCAGAAATGTTGCTGCGCAATTTACAGGAAGAGCCACCGGGTGATACGACGATTGTACTCGATCTGACCAACCTCACCTTAATTCATGATGTGGGTGCACGGATGCTGTTTGAAGGGGTAGAGCGTTTGCAGCAAGATGGACATCGTGTGGTGGTGGTTGATTCGGAAGGACTGTTAAGTCAAACGCAAATTCAGAAGCATGCAGCGGTGCTGGTTCAGGAAGAGCTAGAGCGTTATTTGCAACAGTATGAATGAGGAAAGGGCCTCTCCTTCAACTTTTCTGGCGCTTTGTTTTAAATACCTCTCCCTGACCCTCTCCTGAGAGGCAGAGGGGGAACTTTACGCGAATTTGATGGTGGTTTTGGATTCGTAATTCATTTAATCACATGACAAAGTCCCCCTTTGAAAAAGGGGGATTTAGGGGGATTTTTAGTTCCCCCTTTAATAAAGAGGACTAGAGAGATTCTTAAGAAATCGAATCATCCAAATTTGGCGCTAACCAACGTTTCGCTTCATCCAGTGTCCAACCTTTACGCTGCGCATAATCTTCAAGCTGGTCGCCTGCGATTTTACCCACGTTAAAGTACTGGCTTTCAGGGTTGGCATAGTAGAAACCACTGACTGATGAAGGTGGCCACATCGCAAAGCTGCTGGTCAGTTGCGTACCAATCTTGTCAGTTGAACCTAACCAGTCAAATAGTGGTGCTTTTTCAGAATGTTCAGGACAAGCAGGGTAGCCCGGCGCCGGACGAATCCCGACATATTTCTCTTTAATCAGCTCTTCATTCGACAGTTGTTCATTGGCCTGATAGCCCCAGAACTCTTTACGGATACGTTCATGTAAATGCTCGGCAAAGGCTTCAGCAAAACGGTCACCTAAAGACTGCACCAGAATGGCATTGTAGTCATCGCCTTTGGCTTTGTACTCATTGGCCATTTCTTCTGCACCAAAGATCGACACGGTAAAGCCACCTAAATAGTCTTCTGCTTCACCTTTTGGCGCGACAAAATCCGCCAGTGACAGGTTCGGTTTGCCAGTGACTTTGTCTGACTGCTGACGAACGTGCTGGAAAGTATGCGTGACATGCGTGCCCGTTGCATCATACACCTCGACTGAATCTGCACCGGAACGGTTGGCCGGATACAGGCCAAATACCGCGCGCGCATCAAAGCGTTTATTGTCGATAATATCTTTCAGCATCGCCTGCGCCTGATTGTATAAGTCGGTCGCTGCTTCACCCACCACTTCATCGGTCAGGATGGCGGGGAATTTACCGGCCAGACTCCATGAAATAAAGAATGGCGTCCAGTCAAAATATTCAACCAGTGTTTCCAGCGGATAGTTGGTCAGGGTCTGGGTACCAATAAAGTTTGGTTTTACCGGTGTATTGGCTTTAAAGTCAATTTTCAGGCCGTTTTCAATTGATTCTGCATAAGACAGTTTCGCCGCTTTCGGCTGCTTGTTGGCAATCCGCTCACGTACTTTGGCATATTCAGCACGAGTGTCTGCTACAAAGGCTGGTTTCATCTCTTGTGACAGCAGGGTGGTTGCCACACCAACAGCACGTGAAGCATCAGCCACATAAATCACCGCATCATTGGAATATTGTGGATCAATTTTCACAGCCGTATGCGCTTTCGAGGTGGTCGCACCGCCAATCATCAATGGAATATTGAAGCCTTTACGCTGCATTTCTTTGGCCACAAAGACCATTTCATCCAAAGATGGGGTGATCAGACCCGACAGGCCAATAATATCGACTTTTTCATCAATCGCAGTTTGCAGGATTTTCTCTGCCGGTACCATCACGCCCAGGTCAATAATGTCATAGCCGTTACAGCCCAAGACCACACCAACAATGTTTTTACCAATATCGTGGACATCGCCTTTTACTGTGGCCATCAGCACTTTACCTTTGGACTCGCCCACAGTTTTTTCTGCTTCGATGTACGGGTTTAACCAGGCCACCGCCTGTTTCATCACACGGGCCGATTTCACCACTTGCGGCAGGAACATTTTACCGGCACCAAACAGATCGCCGACCACGTTCATACCGTCCATGAGTGGACCTTCAATCACATCTAGCGGACGTTTGGCTTTTAAGCGGGCTTCTTCGGTGTCTTCATTAATAAAAGTGGTAATCCCTTTGACCAGCGCATATTCCAGACGTTTTTCCACAGGCTGGTTACGCCATTCCAGGTTTTCTTCTTCTTTTTTAACGCCCGACTGACCACGATATTTTTCTGCCACTTCCAGCAGTTTTTCCGTAGCATCCTGACCGCTGGTACCCTGATTCTGGTTCAGAATCACGTTCTCAACCGCATCTTTCAGTTCCGGGTCAATATCATCATAAATGGCTAGCTGACCAGCGTTTACAATACCCATGGTCAGGCCCTGTTTAATCGCATAGTACAGGAACACGGCATGAATTGCTTCACGCACTGGCTCATTACCACGGAAAGAGAACGACACGTTAGAAATACCGCCAGAAATCATGGCATGTGGCAGATTCTGTTTAATCCAGCCCGTCGCTTCAATGAAATCTACCGCATAGTTGTTGTGTTCTTCAATACCGGTTGCAACCGCAAACACGTTCGGGTCAAAGATAATATCTTCAGCCGGGAAGCCCACGTCATTGACCAGCACATCATAAGAACGTTTACAGATTTCTTTTTTACGTGCGGCAGTATCGGCCTGACCATTTTCATCAAAGGCCATTACGATCACGGCAGCACCATACTGACGGCATAGACGCGCTTTTTCGACAAACTCGTCATAACCTTCTTTCAGGGAAATCGAGTTGACGACAGCTTTACCTTGTACACATTTCAGACCGGCTTCAATAATTTCCCATTTAGATGAGTCAATCATGATTGGCACACGGGAAATGTCCGGCTCAGAGGCCACCAGATTCAGGAAGTGCACCATCGCGCCCTGTGAATCGAGCATGCCTTCATCCATGTTGATGTCGATGACCTGTGCACCGCTTTCAACCTGTTGACGGGCCACATCCAGCGCTTCGGCAAAGTTTTCTTCACGAATCAGACGCAGGAATTTTTTCGAACCGGTCACGTTGGTCCGCTCACCGACGTTCACGAACAAGGAATCTTTGGTGATGTTAAATGGTTCTAAACCACTTAAACGGCAGGCAGGTTCAATTTCTGGCAGTTGACGCGGTGCAATACCTTCAACGGCTTGTGCAATGGCACGGATATGATCCGGCGTGGTGCCACAGCAACCACCGGTAATATTAATTAGACCGCTTTCGGCAAATTCTTTTAAGAAGGCAGCAGTTTGTTCCGGGGTTTCATCATAACCGCCAAAGGCATTTGGCAAGCCGGCATTCGGGTGTGCAGAAACAAAGACATCAGCCACATCGGACACGGTTTTTACGTGTGGACGCATGGCATCTGCACCTAAGGCACAGTTAAAACCAATAGAGAGTAAATCGCCATGACGCACCGAGTTCCAGAACGCTTCGGCAGTCTGGCCGGTTAAGGTACGACCTGAGGCATCGGTGATGGTACCGGAAATCATCAACGGTAATTCGCGGCCCAGCTGTTTAAAGACTTCTTTTACCGCAAAAATTGCCGCTTTACAGTTCAGGGTATCGAAAACGGTTTCAATCAGCAGAATATCGGCACCGCCTTCAATCAGGGCGTGCGCAGCTTCAATATAGTTTTCTTTGAGTTCATCAAAAGTGATATTACGAAATGCCGGATCATTCACGTTTGGTGAAATTGAACAGGTGCGTGAGGTTGGCCCCAAGACACCCGCCACAAAACGTGGTTTTTCCGGTGTTGAATATTTTTCACAGGCAGCTTTGGCCAGACGCGCAGCTTCACGGTTAATTTCCGGAACCAGCGTTTCCATGTGGTAATCCGCCATGGAAACACGTGTGCCGTTAAAGCTGTTGGTTTCAATAATATCGGCGCCGGCATCTAGGTAGGCTTCATGAATGCCTTGAATAATCTGCGGCTGGGTCAGTACCAGCAGGTCATTGTTGCCTTTCAGGTCATAGGCCCAGTCAGCAAAACGCTCACCACGATAATCGGCTTCTTCCAATTTATGGCGTTGGATCATGGTACCCATGGCACCATCAATAATTAAAATTCTTTTGGCAAGAAGTTCTTTCAGGGTAGCAAGCGTGGACATAAAAAACCCTTGTTTTGATGAATCAGAAATGCGCAATATTTTAGCAGAGTTCGACTGCTTTTTTCCGTAATTGATGGGATGGAACGGAACTTTGTGGCATCTTTGCTGAAAAAGTATACGTTTTCATGGGCTTATTTTGAAAATATACACATCGTTATAAATAAATCATTGTAAGGATTCATAAAATTGTCATATAGCTATGGCAGCATGAGATGGCCTAAAAATGGGCCGGGTTTTGCTGTGCTTGTAATATTTCAGGGTCATCAAAGATGACAGCAGTGACAGAAAACCGGATGAAGATGAGATGGTGGTTTATAAGTTTTTGATTTATTTTAAATAGTTTGATTTTTTGTCTATAAAATTATCAGGAAATTGTGGCAAATAAAGTAGAAAAATTACTTTATTTGACCTGCTTTTGTCATATAATTGTCACAATTTAACTGAACAATAAGGGGATTTTGTATCCTCTTTTCCTGCTTGCATGAATTCTAATCAAACTCCCGTAGATTCAGCACACCAGTCGGCTCCGAAAAAGTCGACCAATGTTCATGTGCCAACACCGAAATTCTTTATGCCGGTGTTTCTAACGCTTATTATTTCAACGCTTATTTATATTGGCTTTCAATTATCGGCAGATTTATCGCATGTTCCGGCGCTTAGCCTGTATTCGGTGATTCTGCTGGCCACCGCTTTATTTATTGCGCTGGGCTTTGAATTTGTTAACGGTTTCCATGACACCGCCAACGCGGTGGCTACGGTCATTTATACCAATGCCTTGTCTGCACCGGTTGCGGTGATGTGGGCCGGTTTCTGTAACTTCCTTGGGGTGATGGTCGCCAGTGGTGCCGTGGCCTACGGTATTATTGCCTTGCTACCGGTCGAGCTGATCATGAATGTCGGCTCAGGCGCAGGTTTTGCCATGGTTTTTGCCATGCTGATTGCGGCCATTCTCTGGAACTTAGGCACCTGGTTCCTCGGTATTCCGGCTTCAAGTTCGCATACCTTAATTGGTTCCATTCTGGGTGTGGGAATTATGAACTACATCCTCAATGCGGGCGCTGGTGCATCCGGCGTGGATATGGAACAGGTGATGAAAGTCGGTAAGGCTTTACTGTTCTCGCCATTAATTGGTTTTGCCTTTGCTGCCGTACTGTTCCTGCTGGTGAAAAAGATTTTCAAACGTCAGCTGGAACTGTTCCAGCCGCCTGAGGGCAACAAACCGCCACCACCATTAATCCGTGCCATCCTGATCTTTACCTGTACTGGGGTGAGCTTTGCCCACGGTTCTAATGACGGTCAGAAAGGCATGGGCTTAATCATGCTGATCCTGATTGGGATTGTGCCATTGGCTTATTCCTTGAATAAGGAACTGGACAACCAGCATATTCAGTCTTTCCAGCAATTGTCGACGCAAACCGCGTCTGCAATTTATGCCAACCATACCGATATTCCGGATGCGCAGGCCCGTGAAGTAATCACCAAGTACATCCAGACCAAGGAAATCACCCCGGAAGTGGTACCGGCTTTGGCCAGTTTGACTGATCATTTAGGTGAGCGTGTGGGTCAATACGGCGATTTGAAAAATATTCCGGAAGCAGAAGTGGCAGCATTGCGTAATGATATGTACCTCAGCACCACGTCATTCAAGCGTCTGGATAAAGCGGAAGCTTTACCTGCCATGAGCAAGGAACAGGAAAAAGTGGTCGATGATTACCGTGACCATCTCGATTCCTTCCTGCAATATATTCCAACCTGGGTTAAAGTTGCGGTGGCACTGGCACTGGGCTTAGGAACCATGGTCGGCTGGAAGCGTATTGTGGTCACCGTGGGTGAACGGATTGGTAAACAGCACATGACTTATGGTCAGGGTATGTCAGCCGAGCTGGTGGCGATGTCGACCATTGCTGCAGCAGATGGCTTTGGTATGCCGGTATCGACCACGCATGTCTTGAACAGTGCGGTGGCCGGGACCATGGTGGCGAATAAATCTGGCCTGAATTTCCAGATGGTTAAAACCATTCTATCGGCGTGGATTTTCACCTTGCCTGCAACCATCTGTTTATCGGGTGGCCTGTTCTGGTTATTCCTGAAAGTATTCTAAGCCGGTTCATCCGCAATAAAAAACGCTGCCTGGGCAGCGTTTTTTTATATCTGTAGATGAAACAGATGATCCAAATGCTAAGTCGTGACGTCCTTTATTTTTTAGATAGACAGCAAATCTACAATGCATTCTCTCAAGGGGTGAGGGCTGGGGGTAAGGAAATAGCCTAAGCAATATCAAAGCTTCTCTTTCTTTAATGAACCTATCCACTCTTTTTATCTTTCAGGTAGACAGCAGGTCTCTAAAAAAATCTCCCTCTCCGTTTTGGATACGTAGCACCGCTACACAAGAGAGAGGGAACGATCGAAGAGAGATTAAAATCTCTTATTTCTTTAACTTGGCCAGTAAGCCTTTAGGCAGCTTCTCGGTAGCAAAACCATATAAGGCTGCAAAAGGCAGGGCAGTACGGGCCAAATATGCGACACGCCATAAACCGCCATGGTTGGCCCCTTCCATCATCAACTCTAAAGGATGGTTCAGAGTCACTTCCGGATTGGCCCCCGACTGTGGATTACGCAGGTCATGAATCCAGAGCGCGGCCATAATCGCATTGGTGGTTTCTGGCGCAAAAGCTTCTACATCAAACAGGCTGGCACCATTAAATGCCGCTTTTAATAACGGATTTTTAGTCACCGAATAGGTCGTGGTTGATGGTGCAATATTAATGCTGACGCGTTGTCCCTGATGACGGGCGAGGGTGGCGCGCCATTGCTGAATACGTTTGGCCAGCGCATAGTTCGGTCCTTGTTCCACCACCAGACAGTCGGCAATCCCGTAATCCTGTCCATTGTCTGAATGCACCAGATCATGCAGGTTTTTCTGGAAGAAATGTTGCGCCGTGACCGTTGAAACCCCACGGGTCAGCAGTTGCTGGGCTTTCGAGCGTTGCTGATACTTGTCTTTTGAGGCCTGAATCACATCGGCAGGCACTGCATAGACATCAGTTGGGGTGCACATAAACATCAGGCTGGTCTCGGCTTTTTGCGCGCTGACGGCCTGCATAATCGCATCCATCGCCATGGCCACACGCACGTGTTTTTCACCATCTAAATAGGCAATTGCAGCCAAATCCAGCTGCTGTTCAAACTGGGTTAGCCACTGGGCAATTTCAGGAGTTTGAGTCAGTAAATTGGCACCAAGCTGCTCTTTTAATAGCTCAGTCGTGCTGTTTTCATCTACCGCTTCAGTCGCTGGTGCATACAGGGTGGCATTACCCTGTTGCACGGTTTCTAGAATTTTGTTCCAGACCCGGGCATTGGGTAAATCGACCGCGACAATATTGGCTTTCCATTTCGATAGCCAGGTCAGGGGGCCAGCTTCAGAAGCAGCACCAAACAGCACCATGGTTCGGTCCGATAAATCAAACCATTCCGGATGAGCGACTGCTGCACGTAAAGCTTGAGCATGACTGTGTTCAATAATCCCGCCATCTTCCCAGCGCTGGATTTGCTCAAGCAGTGTCTGACCTTGCAGTTTCTGTCCCTGATACGGCACATACCATTCCGGCGCCCCCGTGCTTTGGCCCTGGATTTTAACTGTGTGCAAAGGCTGGGCATCGAGGCTCATCACATCTTTCAGCAGATGTTTTTGACCATGTCGATAAAACTCGAAACTGCCATGTGCTTTATTCAGGCCCTGTTCAGCAATTTGAATCGGGTTCTGGCAGGTCTGAATGCCGTATTCGACCAGCGCCTTAAAATATTTGGGATACTGTTTGCGCCAGTTTTTTTCAGACAGGGTTTGCTGGGACAGTTGCGGTGCAACACCGGCCAGTGCCTCGGCAATAATCGCACGTCCTGTGCGTGAAGTACTGGGTTTCTGGTTTTCGAAATGTGGAAATTGTAGGCCGTCTAATGTGGACATGCAAAAACTCGCAGCTTGAAAGCAAATTAATATACAGATGTATACATTATCTATGCCAAATTGTGAGATGGGGTGGCATTAACTACCAAAATTGTATGAATTATCCAATGAAATTGCAGTTTATGAGGACGCAGTAAAAAGCCTCCATTCTGGAGGCTAAATGGAAAAATGGGCTTAGCAGCGGCCTTTTTTGGCCTGACCTGGTGGGCAGAAATCTCCTGGATGGCCATAAATACGTGAGTCAGGGTCAATCACCAAACGGCCTTCTGGGGTATGGACGGCACAGGCACTCAAGCTCAGTAAACAGCCGGCAATCAGAAATAACTTTTTCATCTCTCATCTTCCATCTTCGTTATTATTCGAGTTATTTTAGACGCCAACCGCTGCGGCATACTGTGTTAATTTGTAGTTATGCGTTGTCAAAATATACCGCAGGCGCTTCAAATTGCTCAAATTTAGAACGGAAGCTGGCTAAGTTTATTCAGGAAATGTGGAATTAAACGTGGCTCAATCATAATGGTGATAATCACCCCATAGGCTGCTCCCCACAAATGCGCGCTGTGGTTAATATTGGAATTGCCACGTTTACCCGACCAGATGCTATAGGCCACATACAGCACCGCAAAAATAATTGCCGGAACCGGAATAAAGAACACAAAAATCAGTTTCCATGGTTCAAACAGGATATAGGCAAACAGTACTGCAGACACCGCACCGGAAGCACCCAGGCTGGCCCAGCGATGATCATTTTTGTGTTTCAGATAACTCGGTAAAATTGCGGCAATCAGACCGCCTAAATAAAACAGTACAAAGCCCAGATCATACAGATATTGACGGTAAAAGCTTTCAATAATACTGCCGAAGAAAAACAGGGTAATCATGTTAAACAGCAAGTGGGTACCATCGGCATGGACAAAACCGTGGGTAATGAAGCGGTCATATTGACCCCGTTCCAACGCCGGTGGCCAGAAAATCAGCCGGTTCATGACTTTTTCTTTGGAAAAAGCAATAAAGGAGATAATCGCTGTAATCACAATCAGCGTAACAGTATGATTAAACGGTAAATCTAACATAAACAGATGTTCTTCTTTTCGGGTTTCCTGATCATAATGCCATTAAAAAACAAATGAAACAGAACTTTCATAGGATAATTCCGACAATTTTAGTTGAATTTTTTTAATTCCCCCGCATCTTCAGTTAAAATGGCAACTTCAGCATGAGGAAATATTGTTATGTCGACTGAGAACCACAGCACTGCAGTTGCAGAAGAGATTCCAAACTTATTGATCACCCCAAATGCTCAAGAGTATTTAAAAGATTTATTGGCAAAGCAAAATACACCGGGGATTGGTGTGCGCGTTTTTGTTGAGAATCCTGGAACGCCGCGTGCTGAGTGTTGTATGGCTTATAGTGCGCCAGAAGAAGTCGTACCAACAGATTATAAGCAGGATTATCCGGATTTTCCGGCCTATATCGACACCCCGTCTATTCCATATTTACTGGATGCGGTTATTGATTACAATAAAGACCGTTTTGGGGGCCAGCTGACCTTCCGTGCGCCTAACTCGAAAGTGCCACGCGTGGGTCCGGATGCCTCAATCGAAGAGCGTATTACTTACGTATTACAGTCTGAAATTAACCCGGGCCTTGCCGGTCACGGCGGTAACTGTGCCTTGGTGGAAGTGGTTGAAGATCCGGAACACGGTTTAACCGCGATCCTGAAATTCGGTGGCGGTTGTCAGGGCTGTTCAGCGATTGATGTCACGCTGAAACAGGGTGTGGAAACCACATTAAAACAGCATGTGCCTGAATTAATGCGTGTGGTAGACCAGACTGACCATAGTCAGGCTGAAGGTGCATACTTCAAGTAAGTAGCGAATAAAATTTAGCTTATAAAAAAGGCCTCAAATATTGAGGTCTTTTTTTTTATTTGTATTTAATAATGATAATAATTATCAATAGTAATTGTATTTAGAGTAACATTTGATACAATGCGTCACAATTCCATCAATATTTCTTCATAAATCTACTTTTGGGGCGTAAATAGAGTATGAACACACCGTTTTTGAAATCGACGTTAGCTTTTGCAGTACTTTCAGCAATGGTTTCAACACATGCTGAAGTACAATCAGTTGCAAGTGCTAAAGAACAACAAGAATCTACTTCATCGCTTGAAGCTCCTACATCTGATGCTGTCAAACTCAATACGATTGTGGTCACTGCCAGTGGAACAGAGGTTAACGTGAAAGATGCACCGGCATCTATTAGTGTGGTAACCAGTGAAGATATTCAACGCCAGCCATTTAATAGCATTGCCGAAGTTTTAAGTGACTTACCGGGTGTGACAGGTGGTTATTCAAACGTAGGTGCTGGCTCTAAAATCACTTTCCGTGGTATGCCAGACAAATATACATTAATTTTGGTAGATGGTAAGCGTATTGGTAACCAGTCCTTGTTGGGCCATCGTCCAGACAAAGTCGATCAAGATTTAAACTGGATTACACCAGAAATGATCGAACGCATTGAAGTTGTGCGTGGTTCGATGTCTACGCTTTACGGTTCTGAAGCTGTTGGTGGTGTCATTAACATCATTACTAAAAAAGTACCGAATGAACTCTCAGGCAGCGTATCAGTAAATTACAGCAAGCCAGATACAAGCCAACGTGGTGATACTAAAACTTATGGCGCAACTTTAGCGGGTCCATTAACAGAAAGCTTAGGTTTCCGTTTGGGTGCGAACCGTACTGACCGTGCTGCGGACAAAGAGGCTGATGGTGGCTCTGGTTCTACTGCTGATACAGTCAATGGCCGTTTAACTTGGGCATTATCAGATAACCAAACCCTAAATTTCGATGCCTCTTGGGGTAATGATAAGTCAGAAACTGAAGAGACTGCCGGCGAACAATTCGGTTATGAAATGGAGCGTTTTGGCTTAGGAATTGGTCATGAAGGTCAATTTTCCAATGGCTTAACTACAAATATTGATTTGTACCATAACGAAATCCAAAACAATGACCAATCATTTGTAAATGATGACAAAGTTGAAACTAAAGCACTTGAAACAGTTCTGGATTTAAAAGCTACCCAAGAACGTCAAATCTTTGGTAAACGTAATGATTTAACCGTTGGCGCACAGTACAAATACGAGCAAGTATCTAACGCAAGCAATATGGGTAACTTAGGCGAAGACGTTAATGGTAATCTATTAACAAATAATGATTTAGAGCCAGATAACTATTCATGGTCGGTATTTGCTGAAGATCAAATTCATTTGCAAGACAACTTTATTTTAACCCTTGGTGGTCGTTTAGATAACGATGAAGAATATGGTAGTAATTTCTCTCCTCGTGGCTATGTTGTTTATCACCCGTCAGAAGCATGGACAGTAAAAGGTGGTGTATCAAGTAGCTTCCGTGCACCAAATTTACGTGAACGTTCTGGTACCTCAAGTACGGGTTCTATGGGAATGGGTTGTACTTCTTTAATTCCTTTGGGCTATCCAGGTGGTGGTTGCCAAATGTTGGGCAACCCAGATCTAGATCCAGAAACCAGTGTGAACTATGAACTTGCAGTGGGCTATGAAGAAGATGGTTATGGTGTTGAATTAACTTACTTCTTAAGTGACATCGAAGATCTAATTCAAAATAGCTATTTAGGCTCAACACCAAGTGGCGTATGGTATACGACGCAACGTAACGTAGGTGAAGCACGCACAAGTGGTCTAGAGTTAACCTTTAAATTACCATTAACAGATTATTTACGCTTTAACGGTAATGCGACCTATATGCTTGAGTCTGAGAACAAAACTACAGGTGAGTCACTACTTGAAACTCCTGAGTTAACGTTAAATGGTTCATTGTTATGGGACGTAACAGATTCGCTTAGCTTGCACGCTAAAGTACAATATTTGGGGAAACAATCCTTACAAATTGGCGACACTACGCCTACTTTTGCCAAAGCATATACCACTGCAGATATAGGTGCCAATTATACGTTTAATGATCATTTGACATTCCGTGCTGGCGTACAAAACGTTGCGGGTGTCAAAGTGGATACAGGTGCTGATTATGGAACCAGTAACCCTGCGGTATACTATGCAGGCTTCACCACAAAATTCTAATTGCTAGCTAGACTGCAAAAGCCCATAAAATAGGGCTTTTGTTGTTTTGAATACAATTTAAATAGATAAGTGACTATGATGAACTTACATGATGGATATGTGGTGGATGTGCCATATCCAACTTTTGTACACCGTCAAGCCATGCCGACATGGTTAAATATGGTAGTACAGCAGCAGGGTATACAAGCGCCAGATCTAAAACGACCTTTTCGCTATTTAGAGTTGGGCTGTGCTATGGGTATTCATTTGCACTTAACAGCCGCCGCACATCCGCAAGGTCATTTTGTGGGTGTTGATTTTAATGCCCAACAGCTCTTGGTTGCCCAAGAAGGTATTGAACGTACACATATCTCGAATATTGAGTTGATTCATGCCAGCTTTTCTGAGCTACTGACTCAGCAACTTGAACCTTTTGATTTTATTGTTACGCATGGTGTATGGTCATGGATCGCCCAGGAGCATCAGCAGGCAATTGTTCAATTGGTCAGCCAATTGCTCAAACCCAATGGCATTTTTTATTGTAGTTATATGAGCCATCCGGGGGCGACTCATTTCACTTCAGTACAGAAGTTGATGCTAGAGATGTCACAGCATTTGACAGGAGACTCTGCCAGCAAAGCAACGCAGACTGTACATTTTGCTCGTCGTTTGGCACAAACTCAACGTGGATTATTTGAAAAAGTACCAAGCCTGGCAGATGATTTAACTGCATTGGCACAAGATAAACCCAGCTATATTGCCCATGACTTTTTGTCACAGCATTGGCAGCCACAACATTCTGCGGACATGATTCGCCTGATGGCACAACAAGGTTTGGCCTTTATTGCTGGGGCAGGTGTCATTGAAAATATTGACGTTTTAGAATTTTCACCTGAAGTTAGACGTATGTTAGACCAGTTGCCAGTGCTCACATTACGAGAAACCAGTAAGGATATTTTACGTAATACTTTGCAGCGTCAAGATGTGTATGTGAAAAAGGCGCAAAAACTCAATCAAGCACAGCGTAGTGCCTATTATGATCAGCAATTGTTTTGCCTGACACCGCAAGCACCTGTAGGGCAGTCATTAGCTCAGGATGAAAAGTTGGGGCAGCTTCATGACCTGGTGCCGTTATTTGAACAAGTGCTGTCCAGTTTATCGCAACATGCCATGAGCACACAGCAGCTTTTGAAGCGCAGCAAGTTAAAAATTTCTGCACAACAATTTAGTGAGATTTTGATGGTGATGGTTTGGGCTGGTTATGTACATCCATGTGCGGCGCAGCAACATCCACAAATGGCAGTAAAAATGAATATGTGGATGCACGAACAAGCTTTGCCGTGGCGTGTGATTCCTGAATGTGCCACGGCAATTTCACTGTCAAGTTGAAAGATTTTGAGCAAGCCGCAACAGTACAGATCATTCAGGATTTAAAATTCTCTGTGCTGTATCAGAGTAATAAAATTTCTCTAAATAAACACGCGCACGTTCACGTAAATGACCTTGTGAAATCATCTGCTGAATAATCGGTGTCAGCAAGGCATTCAGTTCATGCTGAATCAGCGACTCATTGATATTCAGATCACGCAATAACAGGTCAAAAGTGCGTTCCTGATTACGGACATACCAGGCGTGTACCCCATCATGTAGCTGCTGTTTTAAATAATCACTCTGGCGCATAAAGTCCCAGATTTCATGACCCAGCGCCACAGTCTGTGGCAGATCCTGTACTTCAATATAGTTTTTTAAGACCGACAAAGGCAGGTCTTTAATCTTGTGCCAGATATTGGCCTGCAGATGATAGAGCTTGTCATCATCAAAATGCTGGTTCAGGACCGATTCACTCATCTGGCTAAGCTTTAAGATATTCTTTTGCAAATAGGCGCTGACTGCACTGTCTAAACTGGAATCGGTCACTGTTTCCAGTACCGATTTGCCCATTTTCATAAAACGCGACACGCCAGGCACGCTTTTGGCAATCAGTGAATTGTCCAGATAATCCTGAATCGAGTGCTGGATTAACTGGCTGATCATTGCAGAAAAGGCCGGATTACTGACCACGGTTTTAATCAGACGCTGACGATGGCCACTTTTGCTGGCCACATACTGGGCAATTTTATCAATGGTCAGTACCGGAATGACATCGGCAATTTTGGCGCTGTCATTTACCGGATGCACCAGGGCAAAGCGGATGTGTTCTGCAATCTGTTCAATCAGAAAGGCGCTGGCCGGCGTGTCCAGAATCTGTTTTTGCAGCAGGTCATTCAGCTGTTCGCAGCTCCAGAGATCTTTCAGATGCTGCTTGCGGAACCAGTGATAAAAATGCAGAAATTCCTGCTGTACGGTTTCAGGCTGAGAAAACTCATGTGCTAAAAAGTCAAGATGAGCTTCAATCAACTGCTCAAGCATCGGGTTTTGCTGCATACAATCTCTGGAACTTAATTTAAAGGAATCAGTTTATCAGCTAGCGGGTTTTTTAGGTTCTGTGTTTTGGCCAGGAAGGGTAAATAATGTTGTACCACCTGCTGTTCGGCTTCCAGCATTGGCACATGACCGACATTATTTAAAATGACCGGGGTTTCCGCGCGTTTAAACAGGCCCTGTAATTCTTTGGCCACTTCAACATTAATAATTTTATCGTGCTTGCCCCAGAGAATCAGGGTGGGTGCTTCAATATTGCGGGTGAGACGGGCAAAGCTGTCCGGGGTATAAATCCGGTTTAGGGTTACCATCTGATCAATAAATTTTAAGGATTGACTGGCCCGTGAAATTAACAGTTTTTCCTGGGCAGATTTAAACTGCTCTGGCACTTTCGGCGGGTTTTGCATCAGCTGATGCGCAATATGGTCTAAATCGCCCGGCGCGGTGACCACCAGATTTTTCAGTAACAGCGGGTCTTTGGTATAAGGCGTATTGGAGTGTTTATAAATACCGGCACTGTTCAGCAGGAACAGGCTTTGGGTATCAAACGGATATTGGGCCGCATAGACCGTTGCCACAGAGCCACCCAGAGAATGCCCGGCAATATTCAGCTTGTCGGCAATATTCAAGGTTTCTACCAGCTGACGCAATTGCGCGCTCATGCTCGGTACAGACAGGTCAAAATTGCCCGAACTCTGGGTTTCACCGGTATTGGGTAAATCGGGGATAATCACATGATAGGACGGGGTGAGAAATTTGGCCACCCGGTTCCAGTTGTCGCGGTGTCCGGCAAAGCCATGTAACAGCAAAATGGTTGGCCGATTAACATCGCCGCCTTCATTATAGCGCCAGGTAATATTGCCAATTTTCAAGCTTTTCGAGACCAGACCCGCCGCCTGGCGTTCAGTCTGATAATAATGCTGCACCACCTGCTGTTCAGGCGAGAGTTTGGCGGCAGAGCTGAGCAGAGGTGCAGACAGTGCCAGTGCCAGGACTGCCAGTCGTGGCCAAGACAAAAATCGCGAAGAATCCTGCTTCATTGACGATATCCCCAAGAATATTTTTTAAATAGGCGTCGGCTTGGCTTGTTTGAATTGTGTAAATTTTCGCCTTAAGTCGAATTGAAAATGCTGTTTCTGGTTATTGTAAGGGCTTTGCAGAAAATGTCACCTAGCTGTTTTTTGACCGGGTTGGTGTGCTGCTTTTGAAGTGTGATGTAAATCGCAATTACTTTAGGAAAATTTGAAAAAATTTATCTTATAAAAATTGATCAGCTATTTTTTTTGCAAGTGACTTTGCCCCGGCAGAGGATTAAAATGCTGAAAATTCAAAAACTGGTGGTAACAAGAATGCTCACAGCTCAAGAGGCTTTAGAACGTCTTAAACAAGGAAACCAACGTTTTGTTTCGGGCAATACCAATCATCCGAAACAACTAACCCACCATCAACGTGCAGAGATGGCCGAAGACCAGAATCCTTTTGCGATTGTGCTCGGTTGTTCTGATTCACGTGTACCTGCAGAAATGGTTTTTGATCAGGGACTCGGCGATCTGTTTGTGATTCGTGTGGCAGGGAATATTGTTGCGCCATCTCAGGTCGGCAGTGTTGAATTTGCGGCAGAGCGTTATGACTGCGCCGTGGTTGTGGTTTTGGGCCATAGTCACTGTGGCGCGATTCAGGCCACCATTGATACCTTGATGTGCCCGGACTGTCCACCATCTGCCAATCTGATGTCAATTGTGAACCGTGTTCGCCCGTCCGTAGAAACGCTGATGCAGACTGAACTGAAAAATGATTTGGCCAAGCTGTCGAAACATGCGGTTCGTTCCAATGTGTTTGCCTCAGTCAATCAGCTACGTCATGGTTCAGCAGTGTTAGAAAACCTGATTGAACAGGGGCAGCTGAAAGTCGTAGGTGCAGAATATTCATTAGAAACCGGTGAAGTAACTTTCTTTGATTTTTAATTGATTCTAAAAATAATCAAAAAGCGGGCATTGATGTCCCGCTTTTTTTATGGCTGAAATCCGGATCTTGAAAACCATCTCAGCGTTGAATCGGCTTTATTTTAATGCTGCCTGAATGAAGGGATAGGCATTTTTCAGCAAAATAGGCTGGGCTGCAGCCGTCGGATGGATCAGATCTTTTTGCATCAGGGTATTTTTACCGGCGACACCGTCTAGGAAGAAGGGCAGTAATTTGACCTGATAACGCTGGCTCACCACTTTGTAGTTATTTTCAAACGCCTTGCTGTAGGCGCTGCCATAATTGGGTGGCATTTTCATGCCAAATACAATCACCTTGGCTTTGGCCTGTTGACTGTGCTGAATCAGCCGCGCCAGATTATTTTGAATCAGCTGCGGTGGCTGACCACGCAAGCCATCATTACCGCCCAGTTCAATTACCACCACATGCGGCTTATGCGTTTGCAGTAATTTGGGCAAACGTGCCAGCGCGCCGCTGGTGGTTTCGCCACTCACACTTGCATTGACCACTTTATGCTGTTTCGGATACTGTTGTTCTAAACGTTTTTGTAACAGATGGACCCAGCCTTGTTGTGGTTGCAAACCGTAACCGGCACTTAAGCTGTCACCCAGAATCATGATGGTTTTGGCAGACACCAGCATGGGCATGAAGGCAAGCCCCGCCACAGCGAAATAAGCAAAACAACTCATTTTGAAATTGCGAATGTGCATTTAAGGATACTATGACTCAATTCACTACAGATACCGCCATCATGCCACAAAGCATTATTTCTGCCCAACAATTGACACAAAAGATACAACTTGCACAAAAAACACTGACGATTTTTGAAAATTTAAATCTGGAGATCCGGGCGGGGGAACAGGTGGCGATTACCGGCCGTTCCGGTTCAGGCAAATCAACCTTATTGGGGATTCTGGCGACCTTGGATCAGGCCAGTGCCGGGCAGTTAACGGTCTGTGGTGAATCAATTCAGGAGCTGAATGAAGAACAGCGTGCGCTGGTGCGGCTGAAATATATTGGTTTCGTATTCCAGTCGTTCCAGTTATTGCCGCATTTAACCGCACTGGAAAATGTCATGCTGCCGCTACGCTTGCAACCGAATTTTAAATTTGCCGAGGCCGAACACAAGGCGCGTAATCTACTGAAAAAAGTCGGACTGGAACGGCAGGCAGAGCAGACCCCGAAAGTCCTGTCGGGTGGTGAGCAGCAACGGGTGGCGATTGCCCGGGCTTTAATCAGTGAGCCTAAAATCATTTTTGCCGATGAACCGACCGGGAATTTAGATGGCGAAACCGCCAAAGAAATTGAACAGCTGTTATTTCAACTGAACCGTGAACTGGGGACCACCTTGGTGCTGGTGACGCATGATCCGAAACTGGCGCAGCAATGTCAGCGCCATTTTGAACTCAGTCAGGGACAATTGCTGGAACACCCGGCAGGAGGATGAGATGAACCCGTTATTTCGTCCTTTACTGACCCAGAGTTTTAAAAGTACCGGTGTTTATCTGTTACTGATTGCGCTAATTCTGGCAATTAGTGCCACAACCGCGCTGAAATTCAGCAATGAGCAGATTCAAAATGCGGTGGCTTTGCAGGCGGCAGAAATGCTGGCCGGTGATCTGGTGCTGTCCGACAATAAACCGATTGCACCGCGCTGGGAAGCGGCGGCCGATGAATTGGCGCTAAAGCAGTCACATGTTACGGTGTTTAGCTCGATGGCACATACCGGCGATGAATTTGTGATGGTGAATGTCAAAGCCATTGATCAGGCCTTCCCGTTACGCGGTGAGCTGCGGGTTGCGCCCCAACCTGCTGCTGCCATTCAACCGGGCGAGGTCTGGGTTAGCCAGCGCGCGATGGAGCTGCTGAAAATTCAGGTGGGCGATACCTTAAATATTGCCGATGGCGCCTTTCAGGTCACGGCCAGCATCGAGCATGATTCCAATCAGGAACTGGGCTTTAGCGGTTTTTCACCGACGGTGATCATTGCCCAGCAAGATGTGGCGCGTACCAATGCCATTCAGGTCGGCAGCCGGATTAATTACCGCTTGCTGATGGCCGGTACACCCCAGCATACCCGCCAGTTCGAGCAGGATTTTAAACAGTATCAGGAGAGCTTGCCTAAGACTCAGGAAGTCGATGGGCAGAATATTAGCGAACCAGATGGGCTGCGCCTACGCAATGCCAGTGAAGGCAATACCCGCTTGATGCGTCCAATTGCCAATCTGGATACCTTTTTACAGCTGGCCAATATTCTCACCATTTTACTGTGCGGCATTGCCATTGCCCTAACCAGCCAGCGCTATGTACAGCAGAATCAGGATCATATTGCTTTAATGCGTTGCATTGGCGCGACCAAGAAGCAGATTCTGGGCGCTTATCTGACCTTGTTGGCGGTGGTGCTGTTACTGGCGATGCTGCTCGGTAGTGCGGTCGGCATTACGCTAGGCTATGGGCTGTTGCAATTGATGTTACAGCTGATTCCGCATTTGCAATTGCAGTTTTCCGCTGTCGAGATGCTGCTGGGGCCACTCCCGATTGCCATGCTGACCAGTGCCGTGGTACTGCTGGGCTTTATTTTGCCAAGTCTGTGGCAGCTGCTCAATACCCCACCAATCCGGGTGATTCGCCAGCAGGAAAAATCGGTTCAGTCGATGTTGTGGATGCTGCTGACCGGCACACTCAGCCTGATGCTGTTTAGTGTGGTGCTGACTGAAAATATCGTACTAACGCTATGGGTCATGGGCGCCATCATCCTGCTGTGCAGCGTACTCTATGCCGTAGTCTGGAGCTTCCTGAAACTGATCCGCAATTTAAAAAGCGGCATCTCGGCCTATGTGCGCACGCCGTATCAGACTGCATTTCAGATTACCGCACTGGCGCTGGGCCTTAGCCTGATTACCGTGCTGGCAGTATTACGTACCGATCTGCTGGATCGCTGGCAGCAGCAATTGCCGGAAGGTACACCAAACCAGTTTGTCTATGGTTTACCACCGTTTGATATGCCAGAGTTTCAGGCGCAACTTGAACAGCAGGGCTGGCACAGTACGCCGCTGTACCCAAATGTGCGCGGGCGGCTGGTGGCCAAAAACGATCAGCCCTTTGCAGAAGCGCTAATCCAGCACAATAATTCGCTCCGACGTGAACTGAACCTGACCCAGGCCGAACGCTTTCCGGCCGATAACCTAATTGTGGCCGGACAGGAACAGTTTAGTCAGGTCGGGCAGGTTTCGGTTGAAGCCAATACTGCGCAAGAACTGGGCATTGAGATTGGCGATACGCTGACCTTTAGTTTGCCAGAAGGCTTGTTGCAGGCCAAAGTCATTAATCTGCGCAGCGTGGAATGGGAAAGCTTTAGTCCGAATTTCTTCTTTATTTTTTCACCGCAAACCATGGATGAAAATGCCGGCAGCTATCTGGGCAGTTTCTATGTGCCGGAGCAGGACCGGCCGGCACTGGTGCAGCTGATCCAGCAGTTTTCCAATACCGTATTTATTGATGTCAGTCTGATTCTGGAAGAGATTAAACGGATTGTGAATGTGTTGGTACAGATTATTACCATTCTGGCAGTGTTGGTGGCGGTCTCCGGGATTCTGGTGCTGATTGCCTGTTTAAACCTGCTGATGGATGAGCGGAAACGTGAAGTGGCCTTGCTGCGTTCTTTTGGTAGTTCCAAGCAGAAACTAAAACGGATGATGAGTCTGGAAATTGGTCTGATTGGCGGAATTGCCGGAGTGGTGGCCTGTCTGTTTGCCGAGGTGATTAGTGCGATTGCCAGTTACCGGATGGAACTGGCAATTCAGCCACACTGGGAAATCTGGCTAATCTTGCCGGTTGTAATGACTTTATTGTGTGCTTTAATTGGCCGTTATAGGCTTAGTTATTTATCTGATATTCCGCCTTTGCAAAGCCTGCGAGAGATGAATCAATAAGTTTCATCTCTGCATTAAAATGGTGGGGTATGCGTTACAGCTGCAATTGCTGGCGCATCATCTGTAGAATTTCCTGCCACAGCGGGGCAAGCATCTGTACCTGTTGCAGACAGTACTGATAAAACAGCCAGCTGATGATGGCGGCGCCGGTCAGCGCCAGCAGTGAAAACAGCGCTGACTTGTGCAGCTTCTGGCCGATGTACCAAAGTGCTGCCAAGGCTGCACCCATCACCATGCCGCCAATATGTGCGGCATTGTTAATTCCGCTAATCATAAAGCCCATAAACAGGTTCAGGCCCATCACCAGTAACAGGGTTTTCTTATCCAGCAGAAAACGCTGTTTCGGCAGGCGTGGCAATAATGATAAAACCGTCAGGGAAGCACCCAAACCCATCACCGCACCGGATGCACCAGCGCTCACACTTGGCAGTAAATCCGGGCTGGTCAGGCCATGCGCGAGAATCTGTAAGGAATCCTGAATCTGTAAATAGCCACTGAGCAGGCTGCCCATCAGTCCGGCCAGTACATACAGGCCTAAAAAATACGGCCGGCCAAAAAGCTGTTCGGCCACGCTGCCAAAAATATACAGGGCCCACATATTCAGCATCAGGTGAATCATGCCAAAATGGAAAAACATGCTGCTGAACAGACGCTGCGGCTGTTCGAGAAAGGTCAGGGGAGCATAGTCGGCGCCCCAGAGAATCGCATCTCGGGTGCTGGGCTGGCTGGCATCGACACCGGTCAGGATTTGCCAGGCAAATACACCAATATTGAGGGCAATCAACAGGGCCGTCAGCCACCATAAATGCGTTTCGGGTTTACGGTGAATCAGCGGCGGTGAATATTCAGACATGCTATTTTTATACAATGATGATTTATTTCGTTATAAGCTTAACACGAAAAATTCACGCCTCAGGAGCCCCAAGCTGACATGAAAGCTTTTATTGTCCGTACCTTATTAATTCTTGTCAGTCTGTTTTTATTGATCCAGTTGTGGATTTTCTCGAGTCTGGCCTGGTGGCGGACCCAGCCAGTGCAAAGTACCATGATGATGCGCCTGGACTATTGGTCAGATACTTCCCAGCCCATCCGGCATGAATGGCGTGACTATGACCAGATCAGTGAATATCTGAAAAAAGCCGTGGTCGCTGCCGAAGATGGCAAGTTTATGCAGCATCATGGTTTTGACTGGGAAGGCATTCAACATGCGCTGGAACGTAATAAAGATCAGGGACAGGTGGTGGCTGGTGGCTCAACCATTTCACAGCAGCTGGCGAAAAACCTGTTTTTATTTAACCAGCGTTCATTTTTACGCAAAGGGCAGGAAGCCATTGCGACCTGGATGATGGAACGCATGTGGAGCAAGCAGCGGATTCTGGAGGTGTATTTAAACTCGGTAGAGTTTGGCGACAACATTTACGGCATTGAAGCCGCGACCCAGCATTATTTTGGCAAGTCCTCACGCAGCCTTAGTCGTGAAGAAGCGATTTTTCTGGCTGCGATTTTGCCGAATCCAAAATATTATCAGGACAACCGTTCCGGCCGTGGTCTGGAACCACGTAAACGCATGATCCGTAAATACATGCGTTACAGCGAGATTCCTTGAGTTGTAAAATTGAAAAAAAGCCCACAGCAGTGGGCTTTTTTTATGAAATTGTCACAAAATTGAAGCATACTTATGAATAGTGAATACTTGAGAAAAAGTCATAGGGTGCATATGAATACGGCAGCGAGCGCGACCCCTGCGCAAATAGACTATACCTATAATGATCGATACATCAATCGTGAGCTTTCTATCCTCGATTTCCATTTGCGCGTGCTGGAGCAGGCAGTCGATCCTTTGCATCCCTTGCTGGAACGTATGAACTTTTTACTCATCTTTTCACGTAACTTAGATGAGTTTTTTGAAATTCGTGTTGCAGGTGTCATGGAGCAGCTGGATTTGGGCAATGAAAGCCGTAGCCCGGATGGTCTGACTCCGAAACAGGTACTGGAGCAGATTTCCCAAACTGCCCACGCTGCCATTGAGCGCCAATACCGTATTTTAAACCAGGAAATTCTGCCTAAACTGCGTGAAGAAGACATCTGTTTCTTGCGCCGTGGTGAGCTGACACCGGCTCAATCGGCCTGGGTGAAAAAATATTTTCAGGAACAGGTGGCACCGGTCTTAACGCCAATCAGCCTGGACCCGGCTCATCCATTCCCGCGTCTGGTCAATAAAAGCCTGAACTTTATTGTGACGCTGGAAGGGAAAGATGCCTTCGGCCGTCAGATTGACCTGGCCGTGGTGCCAGCGCCGCGTTCCTTGCCACGTGTGGTGCGTTTGCCAGATGAATTGACCGGTGGTAAAGAACATCACGTGATGCTGTCTGCAATTATTCATGAGCATGTATCGGACCTGTTCCCGGGCATGACTGCGACTGGCTGTTATCAGTTCCGTGTCACCCGTAATGCCGATTTGGCCTTAAACGAAGATGTCGAAGATCTGGCCAAAGCGCTGAAAGGTGAGCTGAACTCCCGTCGTTTTGGCCGCGCGGTGCGTCTGGAAGTCACCCAGAACTGTCCGCAACCGATTTATGAATATCTGCTGAATGAGTTCGATCTGCATGAAGATCAGCTCTATAAAGTGGATGGTCCGGTGAATCTGGCGCGTTTATTGTCTAACTTTAAACGTCCACATTTACGTTATGACTCACATACGCCAGTGATTCCGAAAGTGTTGAAAAAGTCCGAGAATATTTTTTCGGCCATGCAAAAGCAGGATATCTTGCTGCATCATCCGTTTGAATCCTTTGCCCCGGTGATTAACCTGCTGCGTGAAGCGGCGCGTGACCCGCAGGTACTGGCAATTAAACAGACTTTGTACCGTAGTGGTGCCGATTCTGAAATCGTACAAGTCTTAGCGGAAGCGGCGCGTAATGGTAAAGAAGTGACCGCGGTCATTGAGCTGCGTGCGCGTTTTGATGAAGAATCCAATATTGCCGTGGCCAACGTGCTGCAAGAAGCCGGCGCGGTGGTGGTCTATGGCATTGTCGGTTATAAAACCCATGCCAAAATGATTCTGGTGGTGCGCCGTGAAAACAACAAGCTGGTGCGTTATGTGCATTTGGGCACCGGTAACTATCATGCCGGTAACGCGCGGATTTATACCGACTACGGCTTGCTCACCACCGACAAGGAACTCTGTGAAGATGTACACCGTATTTTCCAGGAACTGACCGGCATGGGCAAAATGGCCAAGCTGAAAAAGCTGTTACATGCGCCGTTTACCCTGCATACCCAGCTGATCAACTTTATTGATGATGAAATTGCCAATGCTAAAGCCGGTAAACCAGCACAAATTATTGTGAAGGTGAATGCCTTAACTGAAATGCAGCTGATCAATAAACTGTATGAAGCTTCCCAGGCTGGCGTGCAGATTGACCTGATTATCCGTTCGATTTGCTGCCTGCGTCCAGGCTTGCCGGGGCTATCGGAAAATATTCGGGTACGTTCGATTGTCGGCCGATTCCTGGAACATACCCGCGTGTATTACTTCAGCAACAATGGTGATGCGCGTATTTACTGTTCAAGTGCTGACTGGATGGACCGTAACCTGTTTAACCGGGTGGAAGCCTGCTTCCCGATTGAAGATCCGGCACTGAAAAAACGTATTTATCAGCAAGGTCTGCAAATTTATCTGCAAGATAACCAGCAGGCGTGGCTACTGCAGGGAGATGGTACCTGGATTCGTGCGCAGGCCGCAGAAGGTGAGCCGGCTTCCAATGCACAGCGCACCCTGATCGAGATGATTCAGTAAGCGAAGCAAGCCTGATATTTAAAGAATGTCAGGCTTTTATCCGCTAAAAAAATAAGGAGCTGATGCTCCTTATTTTTATGGGTATTGAAGAACTTAGCTGTGCGATATTTTTTGCAGAATCTGCAATAACACATCAAATTCGCTTTGCAGCGGAGTACTCTTACGCGTTACTAAGGCCAGGGTGCGGGTAGGTGCTGCGTCAATCTGTTTTACCACCAGCTCTGAATTGGCCTGAATCATATTGGTATGAATGGCAATTTCAGGCAGTAAGGTAAAGCCGAGGTTGGCTGATACCATTTCCACCAGGGTTGGTAGCGAGCTGGCTTTTAAACGATGATCATTTTTACGCTCGCCAATTGGACAGGCACTTAAGGCATGATCACGCAAGCAGTGGCCTTCTTCCAGCAGCATCAGGCGGGACAGGTCCAGATCTTCTAAAGATTTGGCCTGAGCCGAGTGTGCATCGGATTTATGGTGGACCAGTACCAGATTTTCTTTGGCAATTTCGGCAACTTTCAGACTGCGGGTATCAAACGGCAGCGCCAGTAACACCATATCCAGGTTACCATGTTCCAGTTTTTCTACAATTTTTTCACTTTGTGCTTCATGCAGGTGTAACTGGATTTTTGGCAGTTGCTTATGCACTTCATCTAACAGCTGCGACAAAATGAACGGTGCAATGGTTGGAATCACACCTAAATGCAGGTCGCCGGTTAAGGGCTCGCTCATTTCACGGCTTAGGCGCATCAAGTCCTGCGCATCAGCCAATAGAACACGCGCTCGGGCTACAACTTGTTCACCGAGAGGAGTCAAACGTACATTCTGGCGATCGCGTTCAACCAATACGCCACCCAATAAGCGCTCTAACTCCATGATCCCGCCCGACAATGTCGATTGAGTCACGAATGAACGGCGCGCCGCTTCTGTAAAATGCAACGTTTCAGACAGTGTAACGAGGTATGACAGCTGTCTTAAGGATGGTAATGCAGCCATAGTGTCCTAATGCTTATAATTTAAAGTGATGAGCAAATAATTCGCTAAGATATGGAATGAAATGCGGAGGGATATCATGCCCCATTCCTTCAATTAATTCAAATTTAGCGTCAGGTATTGCTTTCGCAACAGCCTTACCATGTGCAGGTGGAAGTAAGCGGTCACGAGAACCATGAACAACCAGCGTGGGCTGTTGGATCTGCTTGTCCAGACTGCGCAATGAGCCTGTACATAATATTGCTAAAAACTGCTGAAGTACACCCGCTGGATGGTAACTTCGCTGATATAATTTACGGGCGGTCTGTACCGCTTCCATTTCATTCAGATAACCTGGCGAACCAATCACTTTAAACAGTTTCAGGCTGTGGTTAATAATGCCTTCTTCATCATTGGATGCCGGCTTGCCCACTAGGCTGAACAGCTGTTTCGGGAAAGGAGGCGGTAGGAAAGGCTGGTTGTTGCTGGTAAACAATAGTGCCAGTTTTCTGACCTTGTCCGGATAGCGGGCCGCCAGAATCTGTGCAATCATGCCGCCCATTGAAGCGCCAATCACATCAACCTGTTCCAGCTCCAGTTTATCAATCAGCAGGGCCACATCATCGGCCATATCATACAGGTTATAAGGCGCCCCCTGATTTTCTAAACCCAAGGCAAAACGGCCCATCAGTTTTAGGGTATTCAGGCGCTCGCCCTGATGGCGTACTTTAGAGGACAGGCCAATATCGCGGTTATCAAAACGGATGACCCGAAAGCCTTGGTCAATGAGTGACTTGCAGAAAAAGTCTGGCCAATACAGCAGCTGTGCACCCAGTCCCATGACCAGTAAAATGGTCGGATTGCCAATTTCGCCGCCCATTTCGACATGCAATTCAATGCCATTGCCCAAGTCGACTTTGGTTTCGTGCATAAAACTGCTGTAAGGTGAAACATTTAACCGCAAACTATTCATTCTTATATTCCTTTCTTCAAGGTGAGCGCGCACCCCTGATGGATTAAAGCGCTAAACTGCCGCTGGAATCAAGTCAGGAACAAGTTTACTTAAAGCCAGGCGCTGTTTGCTGGCTGTTGGCCCGAGCAGCACAAAGCCGCGTAAGGTGGCAGTGCTGTCAAAGGCTTTGGCAATCATGCCATCGTCCAGTTCTTCATTTTGCCAGGTCACTTCCACATCTACCGGGGCAGGTAACACCGTTAATGGTGCCGCCGGGGTTTTCACTGCAACCGGCATAGCCGGGTAGTGCACTTGTGTGGTTTCACCATTTAAGGTTTTGGCCAGGGCACGTGCCTGCTGCATGATTGGCATGACATACGGTAATAAAATCCCGTTGACTTCAGCGCAGTCGCCCACTGCATAAATATCAGCCAGGTTGGTTTCCAGTAAGCCATTGGTCAACACGCCGCGACTGGTATGAATGCCGGCTTCTTTGGCTAAAGTGATATTCGGCTGTAAACCGACGGCGGATAGCACCACATCGGCACTCAGGCTGCGGCCATCGGCCAGTGTCACCAGATAATCGCCATGATCCAGTTTCGATACTTTATCGACCGTGGTGCCCAAGACAAAATGAATCCCGGTTTCTTCCAGGTTCTGTTTAAATGCAGTGGCAATAAATTCAGGCAATAAACGGCCGAGCGGTTGGGGTGCCAGATCAATCACCGTGACTTGATGCTCGGTGTTTTGCAGGTCATTGGCAAATTCACAGCCAATCAGGCCCGCGCCTAAAATCACCACACGTTTATCCTGACGCGCTGCCAGCTGTTCGCGGAAGGCTTTATAGTCATTTAAATTATTGACCACGTGAATATCATCACTGCCATCGCCAGAAATGGCCAGACGAATCGGGTTGGCACCGACTGCCAGTACCAGTTTGGCATAGGCTTGCTGGCTTTCGACGCCATCTTTCTCTAAAGTCAGCAGATGCTGCTCGGCATCAATGGCTTTGACCCAGGTATGCACTTCAATACGCATATTCAGCTGCGCGGCCATTTTCGCTGCATCCCCCAGCGCAATCTGTTCGGGTGCTTTTTTGCCGGCCAGGGCATTGGAGAGGGTAGGTTTTGCATAGTTGATTGCATCATCTGCGCAAATCATGACCAGTTCCTGTTCAGGGTTCAGTTTGCGAAATTCACGGGCGACTGTATAGCCAGCCATACCAGAACCAATGATGACAATCGGATGCATTATTTTCTCCATAAAAGGTTGAGCATAAGTTTCAAGACATAAAAAAAGACCATGCAGTTATGGTCTTCGAGGCGTACTTAGATTTCGACCATTTCAAAATCGACTTTAGATACGCCACAGTCCGGGCAGGTCCAGTCATCTGGAATATCTTCCCATTTGGTGCCCGCGACGATGCCATCTTGCGGCCAGCCTTCTGCCTCGTCATAAATCCATCCACAAACGATGCATTGATACTTTTTCATTTGACTCTCCAAAAGCCGATCTTCAATAAACCTGACCGGCAAAAAATTCCCTAACCAGCATGACTCAGTTGATATGATTTTAACACTTCATATTCGCTTAAATTTTTACGCAGTTATGAGGTTAAAGTAAAGTAAATATCGGAGTCTAATGCTTCATTTCTAAAGCTGAATGGCTAAGAAGGACAAAATTTATCTTTAAAATCTCAAACATTGCATAGTGTCGGACAATATGCACACTAAAAACCAGCGCAAATCTTTTCAAAATATATGAGAGATCACCTAAATTTCGACTAAAGTCGGACAGCTATTTTTGCTTAAATAGGCTATTCTATAATTAGGATAATCTATATTGGTTATTTAGTATAAAAATACCAATAATAAAAACAATGATTTACTAATTTTAATCGGGTTTTATTTAAACCTGAAGGGCGGAATTTGGCTGGTCTTCGTGGTCAAGACGCTGTAAAATTCACCTATTCTTTTTAATCTCTCTCCGATCTCCTTATGAGCAAGCTGTCTACAACGTTGTGGTCTCACATTCGTACTGTCCAAAACTTTCCTAAAGCCGGTATTTGTTTTTATGACTTGACCCCTTTATTCATGAAAAATATTGGTCCGTTGACAGATGCTTTAATTGAAAGTATTCCTGCAGAAAAACTGGCTGAAGTAGACAGCTTTATTGCGGTAGAAGCACGTGGTTTTGTGCTGGCTAGCCTGTTGGCACAGCGTACTGGCAAGGGCTTATTGCTGGTGCGTAAAGCCGGTAAATTACCACCACCGGTAGTAGGTGTGGGGTATAGCCTGGAATACGGTCTGGACCGTCTGGAAATGGCGGCGGATGTCACCGGTCAGAAAGTTATTATTGTGGATGATGTTTTAGCGACTGGCGGTACCTTAAAAGCAGTGAAACAACTGGCGGAAAAATGTCAGCATGAAATTCTGGGTGCGAGCATTTTCCTGGATTTACCAGATTTACACGCAGATTTAGGTCTGAACATCTGGTCGGTACTGGATGAACGCTCTAAGCCGGTGGAAGCAGTGGCTTAAGTCTGAGCACTACCCTGTAAAACATAGAAAGCCTTGCCGAGTGCAAGGCTTTTTTATTTGTGCAGTGATTGCTGTTCCAGTTGCCAGATTAAAGGATTGATATTTTCAGGACACACCAGTCGATGATGACCGCCTTTAAAAGCATGAATTGGCATGTAATTTTCCAGCTGGGTTTGTACCCAGTGCATGTCCAGCTGTTCATCGCCGAGTTCCAGATAGGCCAGCTGTGGAATATCATGGTTCAGTTCCTGTTCGGAAATCTGCGGATAGTCCGGTCGGAAGTCGGGCTGTAAACTCGGATTGGCAATGACGCAGGGAATACCATGCAGCGCCGACATCTTTAAGGCCCAATAGCCGCCGAGGCTATGTCCGACAATAATTTCAGGCTGGATTTTAACAATAATATCGTTATAGAAACTGGCCACCGTCTGGTAGTTCAGATTGCGATAATCCACAGTAATACAGTATTTTTTATCTGCGCAGATGGCATGGAACTTACTCGATTCACGTGAGGAATCCAGCCCATGCAGAAATAGGATTTTCGAGGTGCATCTATTCATTGTTTTCATTCACACTCAAGCGTCTATTGAATAGTTGAAAAGTTCCCTTTTCAATTAATTTCTCTTGCTTATTGTAAGAGTGGTGACGCAAGAAAGAAGTTAGCTATTGGTCTAACAGTTCAGCAAAAGGCGAGGTGCTGTTTAGCAGAGGTTTAGAAAATGAAAAAAATGGCTTAGGATTCAGCAGAGCATACGAAAAGCCAAATAAATCTGCTATGCTATTGCACTTCATTTTTTAGTAATTTTCGAGGCAGAGATGACGCAACCAAACGCTCAGTCGACTTCTGAACCCACTATTTCCGAAAACGATTTAATTGCACAGCGTCATGCCAAGTTAAAGCAAATCCAAGAAAAGGCTCAGGAAAGCAACAGTAGCCCATGGCCAAACACCTTCAAGCGTGAACATTACGCGCAAGATTTACAAGAACAGTTTGCCGACAAATCTAAAGAAGAAATTGAAGGCGGCGACAAGGTGTATGTGTCGGTGGCTGGCCGTGTCATGCTCAACCGTGGTTCGTTTATCGTAATTCAGGACATGACCGGTCGTATCCAGCTGTATGTGGCCCGTAAAGAACTTAGCCCTGAAACCTTGGAAACCATTAAAGGTTTGGACCTCGGCGATATTATTGCTGTTAAAGGTTATATCGGCCGTTCAGGTAAAGGCGATTTATATGTGCATATCGAGCACTTTGAATTGCTGACCAAATCGCTGCGTCCATTACCAGACAAGTTCCATGGCCTGACCGATACTGAAGTGAAGTATCGTAAGCGTTATCTGGATCTGATTGTAAACGAAGAAACCCGTAAGACTTTTGAAATTCGTGCCAAAGTGGTATCGGGCATCCGTGCGTTTTTAACTGAAAAGCGTTTCATGGAAGTTGAAACCCCAATGATGCACGTGATTCCTGGGGGTGCATCGGCGCGTCCATTTGAAACCCATCACAATGCACTGGATATGCCATTGTTCCTGCGTATTGCGCCAGAACTTTATTTAAAACGTCTGGTGGTGGGCGGTTTTGAACGCGTGTTCGAAATTAACCGTAACTTCCGTAACGAAGGTGTATCGACCCGTCATAACCCGGAATTCACCATGATTGAATTCTATCAGGCTTATGCAGACTACAAAGATTTGATGGAACTGACCGAGCAGATGCTGGAGAAACTGGCCATCGACATCTTGGGTTCGACCGATGTGCCGTATGGCGATGAAGTGTATAGCTTCAAAGGTCCGTTCAAGAAAATCTCGATGTTTGATGCGATTCTTGAGCACAACCCGCAATTCACCCCTGAAAACGTCAATGACCGTGAATTTCTGGCCAACTTCGTACAAAACGAATTGAAAGAGCAGGTAAAACCGGGCTTTGGTTTAGGCAAGCTGCAAACCATCGTGTTTGAAGAAACGGTTGAAACTCAACTGCGTCAGCCAACCTTCATTACTGAATACCCAGCAGAAACCTCACCGCTGGCTCGCCGTAATGATGAGAACCCGCACATCACTGACCGTTTTGAATTCTTCATTGGTGGTCGTGAGCTGGCAAACGGCTTCTCAGAGTTAAATGATCCAATTGATCAGGCGGAGCGTTTCCAGGCACAGGTGGCTGAGAAAGATGCTGGTGATGATGAAGCGATGCACTACGATGCAGACTTCGTTGAAGCACTGGAATATGGCTTGCCACCTACAGCAGGTGAAGGGATCGGGATTGACCGTCTGGTGATGTTATTCGCCAATGCACCAAGTATCCGTGATGTGATTTTGTTCCCGCATATGCGTCACAAGAACTAAAATCTGCTACATCAAATAACCCGCGAATCTCGCGGGTTATTTTTTTGTTTGAGTATCATCAAGCTATACGTAAAGCACAGATCAGAAGAATCGCTTAGATTAAACTGGTCTGAATACGCACTTTCATGTTCAGGCTTTGCTGCACAATAAAGGATTTCATCCACTGCACCTGTTCACCCATTGGATTGGTTTTGACTGCGGTGTCGAGGAAGGCCAGTTCCGGGCGCTGGAACAGTTGCTGTTCAATGGCCTGTTCCAGCTGGCTTGAGGTGGAGGCCAGTGGCATGCTGACCAGATAAAAGGCCTTTGGATAGTTATAAAAGGCATACATCAGGTTAAAGGCTTTCTGGTCACCTTTTAAATTGCCGGCACCAATTTCATAACCGCGATCCTGATTACTGTGGGTCAGACCAATCAAAAACTCGATATTATGGTCCGAAAGTCGTAGACCAAATTGCAGCCCGATCTGATCGGCACTGAACTCGTGCTGGACAAAGGTATTTAGTGCAGAACCATCTTCATCAAACGCTTCCTGCAACACCAGCATGTGCTGCTGATGCTGATACAGAAAGTCGGCAAGCTGCGCCTGTTCCAGCTGGGCTTTTAAGGTGGCTAAATCGTAATGACTATAAGGCATGGGAGCAATCAGAAAAAATTAAAATTTGTTTTATTTTAGGTGTTTCACTTGGAAAATGAAGCGATCTATTAGAGCTTTTAACAATAACTCAATAGATAGAAGTGAGCATAAAAACGGCGACTGGAAAATAGTGATTAGGCTAAAAATAAGCGATGCTGTGCAGGGTATGAGTAAACTTTGATAGCAATATCAGTAATCCTGTATATGACGTTTTTGCATATTAATATAATAAAACAAGCAATAGTACAGATAACTAAATCTCTATAATGAATATAAATTTTATAAAGTGTAATAAGTACACGTTGATTTAAGCTGGTGTTGTCCATGTCATTAAATGAGGAAAGACTTACTCATCTGAAACAGCTTGAAGCTGAGAGTATTCATATCATCCGTGAAGTTGCTGCCGAGTTTGAAAATCCGGTTATGCTGTACTCGATTGGTAAAGATTCTGCGGTAATGCTGCATCTTGCCTTGAAAGCCTTCTATCCTGCAAAACTTCCATTCCCTCTGTTACATGTCGATACAGGCTGGAAATTCAAAGATATGATTGAATTCCGCGACAACATGGCCAAGAAACATGGTTTTGATCTGATTGTGCATCAGAACCAGGAAGGCCGTGACGCCGGAATCAATCCATTTGATCATGGTAGCTCAAAATACACCGACATCATGAAAACCCAGGGGCTGAAACAGGCGCTGGACAAATACGGTTTTGATGCTGCATTTGGTGGTGCGCGCCGTGACGAAGAAAAATCACGTGCCAAAGAACGTGTCTATTCTTTCCGTGATTCCAAACACCGTTGGGACCCGAAAAACCAGCGTCCAGAACTGTGGAACCTTTATAACGGTAAGGTCAACAAGGGCGAAAGCATTCGTGTGTTCCCATTGTCGAACTGGACCGAGCTGGACATCTGGCAATACATTTATCTCGAGCAGATTCCAATTGTTCCGTTGTACTTTGCTGCTGAACGTCCAGTGGTAGAACGTAGTGGCACGCTGATTATGGTTGATGATGAGCGTATGCGTTTACATGAAGGCGAAGTACCACAAATGAAATCGGTACGTTTCCGTACACTTGGCTGTTACCCACTGACCGGTGCAGTTGAGTCAGGCGCAGATACCTTGCCTGAAATTATTCAGGAAATGTTGCTGGCCACCAGCTCGGAACGTCAGGGTCGTATGATTGACCATGATGAAGCCGGCTCGATGGAGAAGAAGAAGCAAGAGGGCTACTTCTAATTTCTCCCGACCTCTCTTTAGACAAGAGAGGAAATTCCCTCTGGGTAAAAGGGGGATACAGGGAGATTAAACCGGTTTCTAAAGAATTTGTGGAGTTTGAGCAATGTCTCATCAATCAGAACTCATTAGCCAAGATATTTTGGCCTATTTAAAACAGCACGAAAATAAAGACTTATTGCGTTTCCTGACCTGCGGTAACGTCGATGATGGTAAATCGACCTTAATTGGTCGTCTGCTTTATGATTCAAAACTGATTTATGAAGATCAGTTGCAAGCGGTAACCCGTGACTCGAAAAAAGTCGGGACGACAGGGGATGCACCTGACCTAGCTTTACTGGTCGATGGTTTGCAGGCAGAACGTGAGCAGGGTATTACCATTGATGTGGCGTATCGCTATTTCTCAACTGAAAAGCGTAAGTTCATCATTGCCGATACCCCGGGACATGAACAATATACCCGTAACATGGCCACTGGTGCATCAACTGCGGATCTGGCAATTATTTTAATTGATGCGCGTTATGGCGTGCAGACCCAAACCCGTCGTCATACCTTTATTGCCAGCCTGCTGGGTATTAAGAACATTATTGTTGCCATCAACAAAATGGACCTGGTGGAATTCTCTGAAGCACGCTTCAATGAAATTCAGGCGCAATATAACGAGTTTGTGAATCAGCTTGGTGATCGTAAACCGGCCAATATCATTTTCACCCCAATTTCTGCCCTGAATGGCGATAACGTGGTGAACAAGTCGGCCAATACTCCGTGGTACAGCGGCGAAACTTTGATGGAAACGCTGGAAAACGTGGAAATTAGCCGGACTTCGGGTAAAAACGAATTCCGCTTACCGGTGCAATATGTCAACCGTCCAAACCTCGACTTCCGTGGTTTTGCGGGCACCATTGCTTCGGGCGACATCCGTGTGGGTGATGAAATTGTTGCGTTGCCATCAGGCAAACGTTCTACTGTTAAAGATATTGTAACTTTTGATGGCAATTTGGAACGTGCTTTTGTCGGTCAGGCGGTTACCCTTACCCTGAATGACGAAATTGATATTTCACGCGGTAACCTGCTGGTCAAAGCGGGCGATCAACCGGAAATTTTACGTTCTGCACGCGCAACTGTGGTGTGGATGAATGATCAGCCACTGGTCAAAGGCAAGCTGTACAACATTAAGCTCGGTACGCAAACTGTTCCAGCCAAAATTGCTGAAATTAACTATCGTGTAAACGTGAATACGCTGGAAAAAACTCAGGTAGAGCAGCTGGAACTGAACGCGATTGCTGATGTTCAGATTGAGTTTGATGCGCCAGTGGTATTTGACCGTTATCAGGACAGCCGTTATACCGGCTCGTTTATTTTCATTGACCGTTTAAGCAACGTGACCGTTGGTGCGGGCATGGTGGAAGCAGCGGTAGAATGGACTGCGCATGATGAACCTGTGACTGCGGAAGACCGTGCTGCCCGTTTAGGTCAAAAACCTGCTGCGGTGACTGTAACAGCACAAGCACTGGAAAATGCACAAGCGCTGGAAAGTCTGTTGATTCAGCGAGGTGTAGTTGCAATTGCAAAAGCGGGTCTGAATGCTGATCAAGTGGCATTACTTCGTGAAACTGGTGTTGTGGTGGTCACCGATGTTGCTGAAGGCACTGACGTAAGCTATGGCACCGAAGCCGTTGAAGAACTGGCTGAGAAAATTGTGGAGCTGGTTCGTCTATAAGACTGGACTGGTTTAAAAACCCGTCTGATTGGCGGGTTTTTTATTGCCTAAATTTTGATTGCATGAGAATTATTCGATTGGTCAAAATGTGATCTTTCAATTTACCGGTCAATTAATACAATGCTCCCTAGATTTAGGGGATATATGAAAAAATTAATATTGCTGGCTGGCTTGTGTGTGGCTTTTGGAGCTGAAGCCAAACAGAGCAGCCAAAGCATTGAAGCAATCAAGCAGAAAATAATCCAGCAGTCGATTGAGAATTATCCGGGAAATTGTCCGTGTCCTTACAATACTGCAAGTAATGGTAGTCGTTGTGGTAAGCGTAGTGCTTATAATCGTGTAGGCGGATATGCACCGCTATGTTATCCGGAAGATGTGAGTGATCGAATGGTAAAGGAATATAAAGGGTGTAGTTAATTAAAGGCTCCGTATTTTAGATAGCGAGCTAAAGGAAATATTTTTGTTGGATTTAGTTTTATATGGATAATCATTCATAAGAATCATTGAGGATTAAGGCCAGAATAGATTTCATCTCTGTCAGACTTTTGACCCCTGCAATTCTGTGGATGATCTGTCCCTGCTTGAAAATCAGGGTCGAAGGTAATCCATAGACATGATAACGCAGGGTGAGAATGGGAGATTGATCCACATTGATCTTGCCAAATTTAATCTCTGGCTGATGGTGGGCATAATAGCCGGCCAGTTCGGCAAACACCGGAAAATTCTGTACGCAGGGTGCACACCAGTCTGCATAAAAGCGGATCACGGCAAAGCCATCAAACCATTCAAATTCACTGTAATTATTTTCGTTATAGTCGATGACCTTGGCCATGGCTCACCTGAGTTATCAATCTGCGAAATATACATCTCATTATACATAAGTCCGGCTTGGCTTCATTCCGTCATTTTTCTATGTTCAAATAGAGTACAGAAACTTGCACTGAACAATTAAGGAAAATCCATGTCACAAGCGACGATGCAGCAGGTCATTATTACAGAACCAGGCGGCCCGGAAAAACTGGCCTATGAAAGTGTGGCTATTCCGACACCGGCAGCCAATGATGTGCTGGTTAAGGTTCATGCCTTTGGTTTAAACCGCCCGGATATCTTGCAGCGCCAAGGCCTTTATCCAATGCCGAAAGGGGTGACGCCTGTGCCGGGGCTGGAAGTGGCAGGTGAAGTGGTAGCGGTAGGCGAAGAGGTCAGCAAATTTAAAGTCGGCGATAAAGTTTGTGGCCTGACCAATGGCGGTGGCTATGCAGAATACTGCGTGGTTCCGGAAAGCCAGACCCTGACCATTCCTGAAGGCTTGAGTTTTGTACAAGCTGCGGCTATTCCGGAAACCTTCTTTACCGTATGGGCCAACGTGTTCCAGATGGGGCAAGCCAAGGCTGGCGAAACAGTACTGGTCCATGGGGGTAGCAGCGGTATTGGCACCACAGCGCTGATGTTATGTAATGCGCTGGGCATGAAAACCTTTGCGACTGTCGGTTCAGATGAAAAAGTTGCGGCTATTTCACACCTGACCACCGCCATTAACTACAAGACACAAGATTTTGAGCAGGTGATTAATGAACAGACTGACAATGGCGGCGTCGATGTTATTTTAGATATCGTTGGTGCACCTTATCTGGAACGTAACCTGAACCTGTTACGCCGTGATGGTCGTCTGGTTTATATCGCGTTCTTGGGCGGTGCCAAAGCCAAAGATGTGAAACTTGGCCCGATTATGATGAAGCGCCTGACCATTACCGGTTCGACCATGCGTGCGCGTAATACTGCAGAAAAAGCTGAAATTGCCCAAGGCTTGCAAGACACAGTGTGGCCATTATTGAGCAAAGGTGAATGTCTGCCGATGATTTTTAAAACCTTTAAATTTGATCAGATCCAAGAAGCGCATGCGGCCATGGATACCGGTGATCATATTGGCAAGGTTGTGGTAGAAATTATTTAATTCTGCACCTAAAAAAGACCGGCTATTGCCGGTCTTTTTTATGCTTATTTCAAGTTAGTACATTGATGTTTATTACTTAAACTGTACAAGCTTTACTAAAAATTAAAATATATGTGATGTATTTGACACAACCTGTCGAAACTGTGTTGTACATTAGCCCACATACGAAACAGACATCATAAAAATAAACTGGATATTTCAATGAAGAGACAGAGGGCAGAATCATGAGAATTTCATCTACAGCATATACCACCACCCAGAATATACGTGCTTTAAGGCGCATTCATCGGGCCATTATCCGTCAAAAAATAGGTCTGGCAGATATCCACCGGGTGTATAGTGCCATGCTGCATTTAGAGCGTTATGTTGATCGCCTAGATCAGAATAAGCCTTAAGTCTAAGCTGAATGCAGCCTTGTGATACGTATTTTGATTTACTTTTAACGTAAATGTATTTAAAGTTTTGGTCTAATTATTTATATGATTTTTATTTAATAAATTTTAATTTATGGTTGTTTAATTGATAGAAAAAACAGTGCCTTAAAACAGCACCATGAGGGTATCATGAAGTGTGTTACTTCAACACATGAACGACTGGCTGAACGGCTGGTCAGTATTTTAACCAAACTCAATGTAGGGCATCAGCTGAGTATTCCGGAACTGGCCCAGGAATTTAAAGTCAGCACCCGCACCATTGAACGTGACTTTGATCGGCTGAATGCCTATCTACCTTTATTGCAGGACAAAAGCAGCAAAAAATACTATCTTGATGCTTCCTATTTGGGACGGTTTAAACTTCAGGATATCCAGAACTTTGCCCAGTTGTCGGGCATTAGCGATCTTTATCCCTCGCTGGATATTTCGTTCCTACGTGAGCTGATGGATCATCGTGCCAATCTGGTGTTTTCCGCCAAAGGTTATGATTATGAAGACAGTAGCCAATATGCCGAACATTTTAAAACCCTGACCCAAGCCATTCAGCAGCGTCAGTACATTGGCTTTGTCTATAAAAACAAGTCCCGTCGGGTGCAGCCTTATCGCCTGATTCATCATCATGGTAACTGGTATCTGGCTGCGGTGCATTCGGATACCTTAAAAGTGTATCGCCTGAGCCTGATTGAGCAGATTGAACTCAGCTATGAACTGGACCCGTTTGAGCATGATCCGGCTATTCTGCAACAGCTGGAAGATGAAGAAGGTATCTGGTTTGGTCATGAACAGCAGGAAGTACATTTATCGGTTGCGGCAGATGCCGCGCTGTATTTTAAACAGCGCCGGCTGTTTCCAAAGCAGCAGATCCTGGAAGAAAAGCCGTGTGGCAGCCTGCTGATTTCCTGCCAGATTCGCCATCATATTCAGCTTTATCCGCTGGTGCGCTACTGGATTCCCTATGTCAAAATTGTAGCGCCGCTGCATTTACAAACCGAGCTGGAGCAGAGCCTTAGCCATTATCTGCATTAATTCGTGTTGTGGGTGTACATTTGAGTTTTGATGACCATTAAGACTGGCCTCTTATTCCTGCCATAATTGCTACGGAATCTGTCGAGCTTTAAGTGAAATTATGCGAAAATAGCGTTTTACTTTTTGCCCAAGGCTATTTCATGATTGACCAGTCTCCTGAATCTTTAAGCGATATTGAAATTATAGACATCCTTCAGAGTATGAAGAATGATGTGCTCAATAGCGAAGCCAAAGAGATTATCCGCAAAGGCGGAAAAGTGGGACGTCAGGAAGCGCATAAACAGGCCTTGGTGGCATTGCATCAATCTTTTGAGGAAAAATTTGTTGAAGCGGTGACGCTGGCATTGAGCTTGAATGAAGCCCAAGCCAAAAAAATCCGCTATAAAAAAGACCGGATTCGTATTTTAAAAGCCCGTCAGATTGATTATCTGGCCATTGATGGCGCAGAAACCGCCCAGGTGCTGGCACAAATTGCACAAGCCATTGTCCGTGAAGATGCGATTGTGACCCATGACCTGCACAATATTTTCCCGTTCTGGAAAGAAGGTTGGCCAATGGTGCAGTTCGACAGCGCCTATAAAATTCTGGAAGATGATATTGCCATTCACTATCAGGCGGTGCTGGATGAATTGCTGCGTCAGTTTTAAGTGAATTGCTGCATGAAAAAAACCTTCTAGAGTCTAGAAGGTTTTTTTATCGCTCTTGATTGGAGGAAGATGGATTATTCCTGTTCCGGCGGCTGGTTATTTTCCAGTAAACGTGTCACCAACAGCTGGTCAATTTTAAAATGATCGACATCGACCACTTCAAATTTATAACCGCCATATAACACGGTATCGGCTGGACGCGGAATTTTACGCAGCTGATACATCATAAAACCGGCTAAGGTTTCATAGTTTTCTTCATCGGGCATTTCTTCAATTTCAAGTGCATGTTTCATGTCTTCAATTGGGGTACTGCCGTCAATCAGCCATGAATTATTATCACGTTTAATAATCTGCTGTTCTTCTTCAATAGGGGTTACCCAGTCGCCCATTACGGTAATCATAATATCGGACAGGGTAATGACGCCGACCACCAGTGCATATTCATTAATCACCACCGCAAATTTTTCTTTGGTCGAACGGAAGCGGTCCAGCACTTCAGACAGGGTCAGGGTATCGGGAATGGTGAGTACGTTACGAATGGTTGATTCGTTCAGCTGGTTGATTTTCTGGTTATTCAGAATCCGCACCAGAATATCTTTGGCATCAACATAGCCAATCACCTGATCAATATTTTCATTACAGACCAGAAATTTGGAATAGGGGAATTCAGCCAGTTTCTGGCGAATGCTGTCTTCGGCTTCATTTAGGGTAAAGTACACCACATTTTCACGCGTGGTCATGCTGGACGGGACATTACGTTCTTCCAGTTCAAACACGTTTTCAATAAAGTGATGTTCCTGTTTTTGCAACACACCCGCTTGGGCGCCGGCATCCATCACCGCGGAAATATCATCGAAGGTAATATTGTCATCGCGGATGGTATTGACCTTAAATAGCCGGAACAGCATATTGGCGATGGCATTAATAAACCAGGCCAGCGGTTTGCAGACGGTAATAAATACCTGCACCGGATTGATCACAGAAATAGAAATTTTCTCTGGTGCAATCATGGCCAGACGTTTCGGCATCAGGTCGGCGAATAGAATAAATAAAGAGGTGACCAAGGTAAAAGACAGCGCGAAGCTGAGGGTTTCGGCCCACGGTCCGGTATAGAAACGGGTGACAAAATCGTAGAAATACGGGCGAAAAGCACCTTCACCTAAAATACCGCCTAAAATGGCAATTGCATTCAGGCCAATTTGCGAGGCGGCAAAAAAGTCTGCCGAGTTTTCCTGTAAATCCAGCACTTTTTGCGCACGTTCATCTCCGGCTTCAGCCAGAATTTTTAATTTGACCTTACGCGCACCGGCCAGGGCGATCTCGGTCAGTGATAAAAAACCTGCTCCTGCAATCAGTATGAAAATAATAACAATGTTCTGGAAGAGGCTCACGAATCCACCTGCGGATTTTTATTCTGAATATTTTTAACGTCAAAAACATCGAGTAGTGCACCGGGCACTACTCATGTTCATCTTAGTATAAGCTTTAAAAAGAGAGATTTATGAGCGTTTTTTGTCAAAATTGAGAAAATTGTGAGTTATTCATTAAAAACTCACGGTTTTCTTCTTCAATCATTTGACGGGCTACATACAGAATCAGCTGACGTAACCAGCGATGCGCCGGATGATGATGCAGTAACGGACACCAGGCCATCTTCAATTCAAATTCCGGAATATAAAACGGCGGGTCTTTAATCAGCAGATTCTGGCTTTTGGCCTGTAAACGGGCAATTCGGGTCGGTAAGGTAGCTACCAGATCCACATTGGATGCCAAGAGTGCCGGCATCTGATAATGACGGGTAAATACCGAAATCTTGCGTTTTTGACCAATCCGCTCCAGTGCCTGATCAATCCAGCCTAATCCGGCCTGTTTTTCCGGATTAACGCCAAAGCCAACGCCCATACCGGTTTTAGAGACCCAGATATGCTGTGCATCTAAATAGCTTTTAAGGTTCAGGTTACTGGCCGCCGGGTGTTTCTGATTGAGTAGACAGGAAAAACTGTCACGCCAGACCAGTACCTGGTGGAAACTTTGCGGAATTTCATTAAAGCGGTTGATGGCTAGGTCTACCTTGCCTTGTTCCATGTCACGATAGGAGACATCACTTGGGGTCAGAAAGTCGAGCACCACATTTGGCGCTTCAGAACGCAAGGCTTTGACCAGACGCGGCACCAGAGTGGCTTCGGCATAGTCTGAAGTCATAATCCGGAATACGCGATTGGAGGTATACGGGCGGAACTCGGTACGGGGTTCCAGAATCATGGATAAATCGGACAGGGCATCACGAATACGCGGTTGTAATTCAAGTGCGCGTTCGGTCGGGGTCATCCCTTCAGATGAACGGATGAGCAGGGGATCATTAAATAAGTTACGTAGACGACGTAAAATGTTACTCATGGCGGGTTGGGTAACGCCCAATTGTTCAGCTGCTCGAGTGACATTCTTTTCGCGAAGTAATACGTCCAGGTAAATTAGTAGGTTGAGATCGACCCGCTCCAGATTCATAAAAAAAATACCGAAAATAAACCCAAGAAATTATTTGGATTATGCCATAAGCCTGAAGGCTTGGGTAGAACAATTACCGAAAAAGCCTGTTCCCTGATCGGATCAATTCCTGCATATTTACCGGGTTTTTCGGCCCAATTCGCGCGGGGTTTAAGCGGCTTAAATCAGCGCGTGTCGGGTTGATTCAAACCTCATCGTATCCACCTGCAGAAATGCTTGAGTTGAGCGACTCAACACAAGCATGGTCTTCTTCTATTCACTGTCAGGTTGGCTCTACCAGGCTAAAAATAAGCCGGATATTGCCTTGATTTTGTACGGAAAAAGCCGTACCCGACTTAAGTATAATGAATATAAAAAAAGCAAATGGTGTGTTTTTTAATCGGTTATTTGAATTGTAAAATAAAATTTATTTAATAAAAATCAAATATTTGTTTTGTAATATAAATTTTCGGATACGACTTTGATCTACATATTTTTTAAATAAATAGTGAAGATTCTTTGAGGATATTGGATTAATTTTCTAACTCACTCTAATCTGTACTCAACACGACGAAGTGCTCTAAATCTGAACACATCCAGAGGTATGATTTTAGTCATTTCGTTGGAGAAAATCCTAAAATTAATACAGGAAAATATCATGACTACATACCAAACAGCGATTGATGCAATCCGCGAATTGAAAGCGAAATTCGGTAACACTTGGGCAGACATCAGTCCTGAAGATGCTGCGCGTATGCAGATGCAAAACCGTTTCAAAACTGGTTTAGACATTGCTAAATATACAGCTGCGATTATGCGTCGTGATATGGCTGAATACGATGCAGACAGCAGCAAGTATACTCAATCATTAGGTTGCTGGCACGGTTTCGTTGCGCAACAAAAAATGATTGCGAACAAAAAATACTTCGGTACAACCTCTAAGCGTTATATCTACCTGTCTGGCTGGATGGTTGCTGCACTTCGTTCAGAATTCGGTCCACTTCCTGACCAATCTATGCACGAAAAAACTTCTGTTCCTGCATTGATCGAAGAAATCTACACTTTCTTACGTCAAGCTGACGCAAAAGAATTAAACGATTTGTTCCGTGCACTGAAAAAAGCACAAGACGCAGGTGATACTGCTAAAGCAGCTGAAATCACTGCTCAAATCGACAACTTTGAAACTCACGTTGTGCCAATTATTGCCGACATCGACGCTGGTTTCGGTAACGAAGAAGCAACTTACTTACTTGCGAAGAAAATGATCGAAGCGGGTGCTTGTGCACTGCAAATCGAAAACCAGGTTTCTGATGCGAAACAATGTGGTCACCAAGCAGGTAAAGTAACTGTTCCACACGAAGACTTCATCGCGAAAATCCACGCGCTTCGCTATGCGTTCCTGGAAATGGGTCTTGACGACGGTATCATCGTTGCACGTACTGACTCTGAAGGCGCTGACTTGACTCAAAAAATCCCAGTGGTTAAAGAGCCAGGCGACATCGCTTCTCAATACATCAGCTACTTAGACACTCAAGAAATTGACATCTCTGAAGCGAAAGAAGACGAAATCCTGATCAAGCGTGATGGTAAATTACACCGTCCTAAGCGTTTAGCTTCTGGCTTGTACCAATTCCGTGAAGGCACTCAAATTGACCGCGTTGTACTTGACTGTGTAACCAGCTTACAAAACGGTGCTGACCTGCTTTGGATCGAAACTGCAACGCCTAACGTTGAAGAAATCGCTCACATGGTGAACCGTGTACGTGAAGTTGTGCCAAATGCGAAGCTTGTTTATAACAACTCTCCATCGTTCAACTGGACTTTAAACTTCCGTCAACAAGCTTACGACCGTTGGGTTGCTGAAGGTAAAGACGTTTCTGCTTACGACCGTGCTAAATTAATGAGCGCTGAGTACGACAACACTGAATTAGCAGCTGATGCTGATGAAAAAGTTCGTACATTCCAAGCAGATGCTTCTCGTGAAGCAGGTGTGTTCCACCACTTGATCACACTTCCGACTTACCACACTGCTGCGCTTTCTACTCATGAGCTTGCAGAAGGTTACTTCGGTTCTGAAGGTATGTTGGCTTATGTTGCTGGCGTACAACGTAAAGAAATCCGTGGTGGTATCGCTTGCGTTAAACACCAAGCAATGGCTGGTTCTGACATCGGTGACGATCACAAAGAAATCTTCTCTGGTGACAACGCACTTAAAGCTGCGGACGAAGCTAAAAACACTATGAACCAGTTCAACGGCTAATCGTTAGACGGTTTAGAAAAAACCCTGCATCTGCAGGGTTTTTTTATGCTTGAATAAAAAGAATAAATAAGAAAGAAAAAAGAAGATCAGTACAGCAAGATAAAAAGAAACGGCAGAATAGAAAATGAAAGAAAAAAGAAAAGCTATTTCACCTTAATATAGTCCGCCACCGCATTGTCCGGATAATTAAAGCTGATTTTATTGTAGCGGGTGTGCTGGGCCGGAATAGGTTCTAAAAAGCTTTCATCAACCAGCGCGTTATATTCCTGATAGTTTTGATCGACCAGAATAATATCGCTGACTTTCAGTTTTAGCGGCTGATCTGACTGGTTATGAATACGCATATAGTAGTCATGCGCTTTGACGGTATCGGTAATATCGCGAAAGCTTAAGCTATCAATATGTTCGGCCTGAATGTCGGCATGTTTCAGCGCATTGCTGACTTCAATGGTCGCAACACGTTCCAGTTTTAGTGCTGGCTGTTTGGATGAGGCATCTACAAGTTCCAGCCCGTTTGCTGTGGGCTGCAATTGTTGAATCTGTTGATCAGTACTGATTAATTGGGCAGTCTGTTCATTGGTATAGCTGACCTGACCTTGTGTATTCTGGCTACGCTGACGGCGAGCATAGATACGGGTATCTTGCAGGCTGTAGCTCTGATCCGGATGAATCTTTAACTCAAGAATACGCTGCTGGCAATCATCACAGTCAAGGATGGTTTTGTAGTGACCGGCCAGCGGCTCCGGCTGTGGTGCTGCTGTTTCAGCAGCAGGCATCAAGCTGTCTTGCGGTTGGGTTTCAGTTTGGGCCTGGGCATTGCTCATGGTACTGCTTTTTTCAGCTTGCCCACCGCAACCACTTAAACACAAGGACAAGGTGCTAATTGCAAGAAGAGGACGAGATAACATGGCAACAGATCAATCTTTGGATAAGGTATTAAACATAAACTTTTCGGGCATATTCGCCTAGAGCAGAGGGCTAAATTGAGCCGCTGTTTTGTAGCAAATTTTATCGCGGGCAAAAAACCGTTTTGAAACAAGAAAAGCCACCAAAGTGGTGACTTTTTGCGATGCTAGATCTTGTGCTTTATTGCAGGTCTTTTTGCAGACGATAATTCTGGCTGGCATCAATATTGTCGCCATTGTTGACATCGCGCGCTTCAATAAAGTTTTCACCGACAAAGAATTTACGGTTATTGGCAGCCTGATCCAGAATAATAACGGCAGGATCATTCGGGTCAAATTCAAACGTACCGGTAATTTTGGACTCCTGACCATTGGCACGACCCAGGAATTCTTCACTCAGCTCATAGGTTTTATCCATTTTTAGCTCAAGCTCGGTTTCAATGCCCTGGCAGTCGCTACACGGCAAGACCCCTTTATATTCTCCCGGCCAGTCCAGTGCGGTGGCGGCTGTATCATTGGCGCTCATGTCAGTGGCTGCGGCAGGCGAGGTGGTTTCTGCATCGCGGGCGGTTTCAGGGGTTTTATTGTTATCACAGGCGGCCAGTAACAGCGCCGTGAGGGCAAGGCTCAAAATTTTTATTTTCACCGATCAATCTCCTGACAGGACAGATAGGGTCAGCATAGCCTGATTGTAAAAATTGCCCTGTTGGGTTTCTGTGAGTATTTATTTTCAGTTTACGGCATCCGGTTTATTTAAGAAAAACCCGAAAGATTGGCAGGAATGGCGATTGACGGTTTGGCTAATTGTATACATTTATATATTAATTGATTAAATATTCGGCAATCTGCTCTTTTTTAAATCTGTTGAGTTGTTAAACTTCGCGCAATTTTTATTGTGTGGATTGTGCTTGTGTTTGAGAAGTTGGCAGAACAGAGCTTGGGGTTGATGGGCTGGGAAATTGACAATCACTGGCCGCTGGATTTGGACCAGTGTGTGATGATTGCCGCGCCGCATACCAGTAACTGGGATGCACTATATGCACGTTTGGCGCTTAAAGCCTTGGGCGTGAATGTTCGCCTGACCATTAAAGACAGTTATATGAAATTCCCGTTCGGGCCCTTTGTCCGTGTGATGGGAGGAATTGGCATTGACCGTCGTCCGAAGGCAGCCGGTGAGCAGCGTCCAAGCATGGTGCAGCTGATGAGCGATTTGTTCAAGCAGCATCCCAAGCTGGTGATGCTGGTTACGCCAGAAGGTACACGCGCCAAACAGGAACAGTGGAAAACCGGTTTTTATCATGTGGCGGTAACGGCTGGCGTGCCGATTGCACTGGCCTATATGGACTACGCCCAGAAAAAATGTGGCGTAGGTAAAATTGTCTATCCATCGGGAGATATGGAAAAAGACATGGCCGAAATCATGGCGTTTTATGCCAGCATTGCCGCCAAATTCCCGGAACAGTTTAGTGTCGATACCCGTTACTATGCAGAGACTGAATAGTCACTCATTGTTAAAAAAAGAAGACAGGGCATCGACCCTGTCTTTTTATTTATACGCTTTCAATATCAACATTGGCAGTACATCAAGATGCGAGATGCAATCTCTGATCCGTTGTTTCGCTTGATTAGCTTTCTAAATATTTGATTCTGATTTAAGGCTGTTCTGCTTTGGGAAAAATCCCGCCCAACGATTGGCAGGCTGCGGTATAAAGCTGATATTGCTGCTGCACAATTTCATCCACCGCCAGGCTGGATTGCTGTTCACCTTCCCGATACTGTTCCACATAACGGCTGGCTTTTTGCCGGGCGGCAACCAGCGCATGTTCGTGATAGCTGTTAATAGCACTATGGGTCATCAGCGTTGTTCCAATATTGTGGCATTCAAATTGCGCCAGCAATTGTTCAGCGCGTTTTAATTCTTGGGAGTTACCGAACATACAGGCGCTCAGCAGGGTACAGCAGGCCAAAGCAAACAGGGGTTTCATGTTAGCAAAATAGTGAAGAGAGGATGGACCATAGTCTAGCGAATTCAGCCCACCTCTAGCATGACAAACCGGTTTAACTGCTTAAAAATTAGTTTATTGTGATAAAAGTCACACAAAACTGCAGTTAACCTTTGACCAGACCGCCATCAACAATCAGGTTTTGCCCGGTGACTGCACGCGAATACGGTGACAGGAACATCATAATAGCTGCGGCAAATTCTTCTGGGGTGGTAACGCGGCGTAGTGGCGTCGAGGCAGCAATTAAATCAAATACCGCATCTGGCGTGGCTTTGCTGGCATCGGTGGTTTGGAGCAGACCGCCAGACAACATATTCACGTTAATACCATATTGGCCCAGATCATGCGCTGCAGTACGGGTAAAGGCCAACAGTGCGGCTTTGGCGGTGGTGTAGTCATGATAAGGCACCACCGGATTCTGCACGAGGTTGGTACCAATATTCACAATACGGCCAAATCCCGCAGTTTTCATATCCTCAAGCGCTGCTTGGGTGGTATTGAGGGCAGCCACAACTGCACCATCAAACTGTTGCTGCATGATGGCCGGCGTCAGATCTTCGACTTTGGGACGGGCATCACCATTAAACTCAAAGTTAATTAAGGCATTGTTGATGACACTATGAATGGCCTGACCAAAATGCGCCTTGGCTGCGGCAAAGAGAGCCTGCACTTGGGCTTTGTCAGTGACATCGGCCTGATAGGCAAAGACCTGCTCTGGATACTGTTGCACCAGCTGCTCGGCAGCAGCGGCACTGTTTAAATAATTTACCACTACACGCGCCCCTTCCGCCAATAAGGTCCGGGTAATGGCCAGGCCTAAACCGCGTGCGCCGCCAGTCACTAAAACAATTTGATCACGAATTTGCATATTGCTCACATCCTTATTCCCTATGCAGATGCACCATAGCAAGAAATGGCAGCCAGCCAAAGCGAAATCTGCGCCGATAGAAATTGGTGCAGTTATTGCTTAATGCCAGGGCATAGACTTCAAAAAGATACAAATTGAGCAAAATGAATCAGCTGGTGGCAACAGAAGTGAAGCCTGCGGTGCAATATTGGTTTGCACAGCTCGAACTTGGCTTTAAAGGCGCAGAAAATCGCACCGTATTGGAACATCGTAAACATCATGGTCCTGTTCGGGTGCAAAAAATGCTGTGGCCGGAAAAAACCGGGGTGTGCCACGCCATTATTGTGCATCCACCGGCAGGCATTGCCGGGGGTGATCATTTAACCTTTCAGATGTCGGCAGAGCAGGCCGCACATGCCTTGGTGACCACGCCGGGTGCAGGAAAATGGTACAAGACCAATCAAAAACAGGCTTTTCAACATATTGATATTACAGTTAAAGATGCCTCTATTTTTGAATGGCTACCACAAGAAACCATGCTCTTTAATGGTGCACATGCCAATTCTGAAACCAGAGTTATTTTGGAGGATGCCGCCAGTTTTATTGGTTGGGATATGTTGGTACTGGGCCGTCAGGCGCGCCATGAAACATTTATCGAGGGCAGTTATCAAAATCGATTTCAGCTGTACCGGAACAATAAATTACTGGTCACTGACCGTTTGAGTTTTAGTGGCAATGACCGCTGGCTCAGCTCCTGTTTGGGAATGAACGGTCATGCAGTCATGGCTAGCTTCTGGGCAGTGCCGCCAGAAAAATTCCGCTCAAAATTCTATTTAGATCAGCAGATTGATCAAATCCGTGAGCTGATTATGCGCATGGATATTAAGGTGACGTTAACCCTGCTGGATGATGTGGTGACAGCACGTTATCTGGGGGATGACGTACGCCAGTGTCATGATGCCTTTGCCGCAATACGTGCCAAGCTGCGCCGTGACTGGTTTGATTTAGATGAAGAATTTCCGAGGATTTGGCGGACATAAAATGAAGTTCTCCCTCCCAATGGGAGGGAGCTAGAGGGAGGGTAAATACATTGGGTTTATTACCTCTCCCTAACCCTCTCCTGAAAGGAGAGGGAATATCATTTTTTAGCACACATTTTGCATTACACCCTTTAGAACAAATTTAGGAACGAGATATGGAACTCAATCCCACTGAAAAAGACAAAATGCTGATTTTTACTGCGGGCTTGGTGGCCGAACGCCGTAAAGCACGTGGGCTAAAACTGAACTATCCCGAGGCGATTGCCTATATTTCTGCCGCGTTGTTAGAAGGCGCACGTGATGGCATGAGCGTCAGTGAGCTGATGCATTACGGCACCACGTTATTAAAACGTGAAGATGTGATGGAAGGTATACCGGAAATGATTGCCGAAGTACAGGTTGAAGCGACTTTTCCAGATGGCTCAAAACTCGTCACTGTGCATCAACCGATTGTCTAGGAGTCAAACATGATACCCGGAGAAGTGATTACCCCAGACTCAGACATTGAAATGAATGTCGGACGTCAGACCTTAAAAATGACCGTCAGTAATATCGGAGATCGTCCGATTCAAGTCGGTTCACATTTTCATTTTTATGAGGCCAATGATGCTTTGCAATTTAACCGTGAAGCAGCGCGAGGCTATCGTCTAAATATTGCCGCAGGCACAGCGGTACGTTTTGAGCCAGGTCAAAGCCGTGATATTGAACTGGTCGCTTTGGCAGGTAAACGGGAAGTGTACGGTTTTGCAGGTCGTGTCATGGGTCCATTGGATTAAGGAAAAATCATCATGAAAATGTCACGCCGTGCTTATGCGGAAATGTTTGGTCCAACGGTAGGCGATCGGGTTCGTTTGGCCGATACCGAACTGTTTATTGAAGTGGAACAAGACCTCACCACTTATGGTGAAGAAGTTAAATTTGGTGGTGGTAAAGTCATTCGTGATGGAATGGGGCAGTCACAACTTTTGGCTGATGACGTTGCCGATACCGTCATTACCAATGCTTTAATTGTAGATTGGTGGGGCATTGTTAAAGCTGATGTCGGTTTAAAGAACGGACGTATCTGGAAAATTGGTAAAGCCGGCAACCCTGATATTCAGCCGGATATTACCATTCCACTTGGTGCTGCTACTGAAGTGATTGCAGGTGAAGGACAAATTTTAACAGCAGGTGGTGTGGATACCCATATTCATTGGATTTGCCCACAACAAGTGGAAACTGCACTCATGTCAGGCGTCACCACCATGATTGGTGGCGGTACAGGTCCTGCAGCAGGCACATCGGCAACGACGGTGACTCCGGGTCCTTGGCATATTTCCACCATGCTGCAAGCCATTGACGATTTACCCATGAATATTGGTTTATTGGGTAAAGGTAACCTCAGTCAGCCTGAACCGATTGCCGAGCAAATTCGTGCAGGTGTAGTGGGTTTAAAACTGCATGAAGATTGGGGCTCGACACCTGCAGCGATTGATAACTGTTTGACTGTGGCAGATGAATTTGACGTGCAAGTGGCAATTCATACCGACACTTTAAATGAAAGTGGTTTCTTGGAAGAAACGTTGGCGGCATTTAAAAATCGTACCATTCATACCTACCATACCGAAGGTGCAGGCGGTGGACACGCCCCTGATATTTTAAAAGCCATTGGTCAGCCGAATGTGTTGCCATCTTCGACCAATCCGACCCGTCCTTATACCATCAACACCATTGATGAGCATTTGGATATGTTGATGGTCTGTCACCATTTAGACCCTGCAATTTCTGAAGATGTGGCATTTGCGGAAAGTCGTATTCGCCGTGAAACCATTGCTGCGGAGGATATTTTGCAAGACTTAGGCGCAATTGCCATGATGTCATCGGATTCGCAAGCGATGGGGCGTGTTGGAGAAGTGGTGATACGCACATGGCAAACCGCACATAAAATGAAAGTGCAGCGTGGACCTTTAGAGGGTGACAATGCCACGCATGACAATCATCGTGTGAAGCGTTATATCGCCAAATATACGATTAACCCTGCGATTACCCATGGTTTAAGTCATGAAATTGGCTCGGTGGAAGTCGGTAAACTGGCCGATTTAGTGTTGTGGAAGCCTGCCTTTTTTGGTGTAAAACCATCGATGATTATTAAAGGTGGCATGATTGCCGCTGCGCCAATGGGCGATATTAATGCGTCTATCCCAACACCTCAGCCTGTACATTATCGTCCAATGTTCGGTGCCAATGCCCGTGGTGTGCATAACACCTGTATTACCTTCTTGTCGCAAGTGGCGATTGATGCGAGTGTGCATGAAAAGCTAGGGCTGAAAAAGTTGATTAGCCCATGTAAAGGCACACGGGATATTCAGAAGAAAGATATGAAGCTGAATACTTACTGCCCTGTGATGGAAGTTGATCCTGAAATTTATGAGGTTCGGGCGGATGGGAAATTACTGACGTGTGAACCTGCGGAAGTGTTGCCGATGGCACAGCGGTATTTTTTGTTTTGATTGACCTCTCCCTGACCCTCTCCTAAAAGGAGAGGGAAAGAAGTTATTAATTTAATTGCTGCTATGTTCTTTCTCCCTTTGGGATGAGGAATATAATTCCGCAAGAGGATGAGGGTGCTAACTCTTGAATTAACTGTATAAAAGGTATACAAGCGAATTTATCTAGGACTTAAAAAGAAGAGAGAGTTAATTTGCTGAATATTTCTGAATATCCTTTTGTATATCAAGATGAAGACTATATTTATTTATATAAACACCAGCCTATAACAGATAGTCGATTAGAGCTTTTAACGAAAGGAACAATCAGCTTTACTAAGCCCGATAAATTTAATGACCCTTTTGATTGTGTTTACGCAGTTGATGAAAGTTACCATTATTCTGTAGAGGAAATTCAAAAGAAATTTTTAGAGCTTTTCAAACAAAAAATTTCGAATGAAGAAGCGATGCATTATGAAAAAGAAAGTATAGAGAAAGAAAATCAAGCAATTAATGATCTAACATATTTTGCGGATATTAATAGTTTAATGGGGATATGTTGTTTGAATCATAATCCGTTAAATATTCTAATGTGGTCTCATTATGCAGACTTTCATAAAGGTTTTTTAACAGAATTTAAGTTTAGAAAAACCGATTTACTTAACCCGAGTTTGAACTATTTAAATTTTTTCCCGATTCCTGTTAGCTATATGGATGAAATGCTAGTAATTGATCGAGAAACTAGGTTAGATCCAAATGGTAAAATAATTGAAATTTATACATCTAAAGCAGCTGAGTGGAGTTATGAAAAAGAATTTAGAGTCATCAGACCAAATACGAGTGAATCTATTCAGAAGCTCCCATACGATGACTTAATTTGTAGTGTTATCGGAGGTTTAAAAATCTCGGTAGCCGATGAAAAAAAATTGGAAATGATATGTGAAGCAGAAAATATTCCTTATTATAGAATTCAAAGAATCTCAAATACTTATAAATTGACAGTTCCCAATCATCATCAGCTTGATGTTGAAAAGAAAAATTAAACGCACCAATAAAACTCATAATTGGCATAAAAAATGCTTACTTTTGATGCGTAAATTTACAGATATTTTGCTTTGAAATTGAAAAACATAAATCAAAGCAAAACATCTTCGTGACAAAAGGAACAGCATGAACATCTACACTCAACGAATAGAACACATTTCAGAGGGAAGCGCTTTTGAAACCGTTGAACTCAGCTTCGACACCCGTCAAAAGAGCCGATTTCGTGCAACATTAAACAGCGGTACAGATATTGGTGCAGACCTACCACGTACAGGCATTTTGCGTAGCGGCTCATTTATTGCCACCGAACAAGGTGACATTTTAAGAGTCGATGCTAAACCTGAACGCCTGATGCAAGTGGTCGCCCAAACCGATTTTGATTTATTGAAAGCTGCCTATCACCTTGGTAACCGCCATGTACCACTGATGCTGACACCTAGCGCACTGTATTTTGAACCTGACCATGTGCTTGCAGAAATGGTGGTTGGACTCGGTTTAACCGTCAATGAAGTTGAACATCCATTTGAACCTGAAAGTGGGGCATACGCACAACATGCACATGACCATCGCTTAAGCCCAATCAAAGCGATTCACGCACATGCCCATCACTAATGCAGCACATTTGCTCAAACTACTGACGCTGTCATCTACAGCATTACCTGTGGGGGCATATTGCTATTCGCAAGGGGTGGAAACCGCCATTGAGCAAGGCTTAATTCAAGATGAAAGCAGTAGCATCGCCTACTTTGAAGAAGTCTTGGAGATGCTACTGGTACGTTTTGAACTACCGGTCTTAAAACGGCTGATGCAATTTTATGATGATGACACACAGTTTGAGCATTGGGCACATATTTATCGTGCCAGTCGTGAAAGTCGGGAGCTTTTAGCTGAATCACAGCAACTCGCATTTTCATTAAATGCTTGGATTAAAGATGTATTGAAAATGCCAGTAACCGTGAAAAAGCAAATGGGCTTTGTGCCTGTCTATGCACAGCTTTGTGGTCGTTTACAACTCAATGAAGCCGATGTGCTGACAGCATATACCTTTACCGTTTTAGAAAATCAGGTTTTGGGTGCTGTGAAAACTGTGCCACTGGGGCAAATGAGTGGGCAACGGATTTTGTGGCATTTGCATGGCTTAGTTCCGCAAGCGATTGAAAAAGCATTGTTACTCGAAGATAGTCAACTGAGCAGTGCATTACCGAATTACGCCATGCTCAGTATGGCGCATGAAACTCAGTATTCACGCTTATTTCGTTCTTAAAGTCTTCCTTTTTAAAGGGAGATTGAGAGGGCTCAAAAATTTAATCAATATTCTCTCTCCCTTTGGGAGAGGGAAATCACCTCACCTTAGCGCAGTATGACTGCTTATCTCCTAAGAGGAGAGGGACAAGAAAAGGAAAATCAACATGACAGAACGTTCTCCATTACGTGTCGGCATCGGTGGTCCAGTCGGTTCAGGTAAAACTGCACTTACTCTCAATTTATGTCAGGCCTTGCGCCAGCGCTATAACATGGCGGTGGTCACCAATGACATTTATACCAAGGAAGACTCCAACTTTCTTACCCGCAACGAAGCCATGAGCCCAGACCGGATTGTCGGTGTCGAAACAGGTGGCTGTCCGCACACTGCCATCCGTGAAGATGCTTCGATTAACCTGGCAGCGATTGACGACTTGTGTGAAAAGTTCGATGGCTTGGAATTGATCATTATTGAAAGTGGTGGCGATAACTTGGCGGCAACCTTTAGTCCGGAATTATCCGATCTGACTTTATATGTGATTGATGTGGCCGGTGGTGAAAAAATTCCACGTAAAGGTGGGCCGGGCATTACCAAATCTGATTTGCTGATTATTAACAAAACCGATTTAGCCCCGATGGTCGGCGCCAGTCTGGAAGTAATGGATCAGGATGCCAAGCGCATGCGTGGTGATAAACCATTTTTATTTTCCAATATGAAAACCAAAGATGGTTTGGAGCAGATTATTGAGTTTATTGAAAAACAGGGTCTGTTTAAAAACTAAATAGCCTAAGCAATATCTCTATTTTTCCCTGATTCTAAAAAGATGGCTATGGCTGTCTTTTTTCTTGTGAGCATTTAACATTTGCACTGCTTGAATATCGAGTCAAAAGCTCATCTTTCTGAACCAATTTTGATCTCCACTTGCAAATAGTAGATCAGGCAGGGCAGATAAAGCCTTAACTCGGCAGAAACTTGGCCAGTCTTTTCTTTTATCCACCAGAAAAATAGCCTAGATATGGATGAAATATGAACTTGCACATACAGGAACGCAACAAAAAATTGCCAGTAAATTCATGCTGATTGCTGAAAATACAGCCATCTGAACAGGGGATAAATTGCATGAAAAAGCTGGCTTTTGTGTCGCTGGTGGCGGTGGCACTTACCGGGTGTGTGGTCACGCCGTATGAGAATGGTCCACGACATAGCGTTTATACCGGTTATGATCGAGGCTATTCAAACTATCCATATACCGTGTCGCGTTGGGAAAATGAACGCCGTCCGGTGTATATTCAGCAGCGTCCATCGGTTAAGCCAGTGAATCGTCCACATGCTCAACGTCCGCATGGGCAAAAACCGGGTCAGGCCAACCATCCTGCACATAAACCGACACAGAGTAAACCTGCACAAAGCAAACCAGTAAAGCCAAATCGTCCGGTGGCCAACAAGCCGCCCGTGAAGAAGCCACAGGCGAGTAATCCAGCTAAGGCCAAACCCGTCACGGCTTTGCCGCCGACTTCTGGGGTGCAGCGTCCATTACGACCGGGCGTATAAATCAAAAAGGATTCCATCTGGAATCCTTTTTTTATAACCGTTCAATCAAACGTTAAAGTGATTTCTGATACAGTCCGGCGCGGACCGTACCGGCTTTGGTTTCCTTGATTTGCTGCCAGGAGGCCGGCAGTTTTAGCTGTTTTAGATCACGGTCGGCCTCGACATAAATCAGGCCTTTATCCTGAATTAATGGATCAGCCAGTTGTGCCAGCTGTTCCCATAAATCCAGGCTATAAGGCGGATCAAGAAACACCAGATCATAGCTGTCTTTCAGACTGGCCAGCGCCTGCTGTGCAGTACTGATTTTTAACTGGGCCCGGGCTTTGGTGACTTTTAACAGTTCTAGGTTCTGGGTCAGGAACTGGGCTTGAGTGCGGTCCGGTTCAATCATGGTGACCTGTGCAGCACCACGTGATAGCGCCTCAAAGGAAAGCGCCCCCGAGCCGGCACACAGGTCCAGCACTTTGGCATTTTGCACATCCCACATCAGCCAGTTAAACAGGGTTTCACGCACCCGGTCCGGCGTCGGGCGTAAACCGTCAATACTGGCAAAGGCCAACTGGCGACGTTTCCAGTCTCCACCAATAATTCGTAGCTGGTTTTTCATGGTTTAGTCACTCTCTATTGTGGCAGATGGGGCAGCGGCCGGTGTTGCTGGCGCAGATGCAGCAGTATCCTGAGCCGGAGTGGTGGTGCTACGAGCACCTTCGGCACTTGGCAGTTCACTTGGCTTTAAACCGGCGGTCATCAGGCCACCACTAATTTGGGCCGCAGATGGGCGAATCGGATTCTTGTCTTTGTTGAGTAGCCAGTAATCCAGAATTGGACGGGCCAGGGCAGTGGCAGCACTCCCACCACGGCCATTTTCCAGAATCACCGCAATGGCAATTTCAGGTTTTTCTGCCGGAGCAAAGCCGACAAATAAACCGTGGTCAAGCTGGCGATCGGTGAGCAGTGCTTCATTATAGCGTTTGCCCTGGGCAATACTTTTGACCTGCGCGGTCCCGGTTTTTCCGGCAATTGAATATTGCAGGCCGCCTTTAATACCTTTACCGGTGCCTGATTGAATGACATCCACCATGGCATCGCGCATTTTAATCCAGTCTTCGTCGGTCCCGTTAAATTCAATGCGGCCATTGGTACCATTATGCACCTTAAATGGACGCGCACCGCGGCTTTCACGCAGCACGTGTGGCGTGACTTTAAAGCCCTGGTTGGCGGTAATGGCAGTGGCCATGGCCAGTTGTAATGGTGTCGCGGTAAAAGCACCCTGACCAATACTGACCGAAATGGTCTCACCGCGCATCCATTTGGCATTACGGGTACGCATCTTCCATTCCGGACTTGGATATAGGCCGGTGCTTTCACTTGGTAAATCGACGCCAGTGCGCTCACTAAAACCAAACTGGCGCATCCAGTCATTCATCTTTTCAATGCCCATCCGGTAGGACAGTACATAGAAATAGGTATCACAGGACACCACCTGAGCAGTGTGCATATTGACAATGCCATGCCCCGATTTTTTATGGTCACGGAAACGGTGGCTGTCGCCTGGTAAGGTGAAATAGCCATAATCCTGAATCGCAGTGCTCCAGTCGACCAGACCATAATGAATCCCGCCTAAACCAAACATTGGCTTAATGGTCGAGCCGGGCGGATAGACTCCTTGTACGGCACGGTTATATAGCGGCTGGTCAATATTGTCGCGCAGGGCGGCATAGTTGGTATGGCTGATGCCGGTGACAAAGAGGTTCGGGTTAAAGCTGGGGCTTGACACCAGCGCCAGAATTTCCCCGGTACGTGGATCAAGCGCGACAATCGCACCACGACGGCCGGCCAGCTGTTCAGAGGCCACCACTTGCAGGCCATAATCTAAGGACAGGTATAGATCATTACCGCGAACCGGATCTTTACGGCCCAAATGACGCAGTACATTACCGTGTGCATCGGCCTCGACCGATTCATTACCCGGTACGCCGTGCAGTAAATGCTCATATGATTTTTCTACGCCAATTTTACCAATCAGGTTGGTGCCGGCGTAGGCATCTTTATCAATCTCTTTCAGCTCTTTGTCATTGATCCGGCCCACATAACCAATCACATGCGCAAACAGCTCACCATGTGGATAGTAACGGGTCATCTGGGTTTCAATATTCACCCCGGGAAACTGGAATTTTACTTCACTGAAACGGGCAATATCGGTTTCGTTCAGATTCAGTTTAATGGAGACCCGTTCAGTTTTACGCGCGGTTTTAATCCGGCTCTGGAAGCGTTCAATATCTTCTTCAGTCAGTTCCAGAATCGGGGTCAGCCGTTCGATGGTGGCATCAATATCTTCGACATCGGCCCGGCTTAAGGTCGCGGTAAAGACCGGATAGTTATCGGCCAGCAACACCCCATTACGGTCATAGATATAACCGCGTGCGGGCGCTAAGGGTTGCAGGCGAATCCGGTTTTTGTCAGATGCGGTGGCAAACTCATCAAAGCTACTGATTTGCAGATAGGCATAACGTACCACCAGCAGCAGTAAAAAGAAACTGACCAGCCCGATAGAGATGAATACCCGATTGCGAAAAATGCGCTTTTCTTGCTGAACGTTTTTTAAAGGAAAGTGCTGTTTCATATGCAATCGGCTTAAACAGATCAAGGAGATGAGAATAGGGCTGTTATTCTAGCCGATAACACAGCGCTTTGCGTATGCCTGCATGACCGATTCGACACAAATAATGTGATTTAGGTTTTTGACTTTTGCGACAATAAAAAGATCGGCTGCTGTATATAAGAATCTGGGTAAATCTGCTACAGTCAAAAAAATAAAACAGGATTGTTTTACAATTAGAATTAAGGAACTTGGTGAAAATAATGAAAAAAGTATATTCCTTAGTGGCATGTATTGCGCTGTGCAATGTGGCCTATGCCGAAGAATCTTCTTTTTTCCCGCAGGCAAAATTGACCGGGGAAGATACAAAAACCTGGAATGTCGGGGCAGGAATTACACAAAAATTACTTCATTTAAATGCAGAATGGGTCAATCCCTACGGCATTGCCTATGCCAAAGCTGGGGCATTTTTAAATGGGGATCATGAACCGGGTGGACAAATTGGCTTTCGCTTGCCATATCATTTCACCGGTAAAGATAAAAATGGTTATTATATCGGAGCTTATGCGGGTCATCTTGAATCCAAAGTGGTCGACCAGAAAGAGAAAGCACGTCTGGGCGCTGGTGTAGATCTTGCTTATGTCTTGCTGAGCCGTGAACGGATCAGTACCTTTAGTGTGGGGATTGGTGCAGGTGAAAAACTGGAAGATCGGGCCGGTCGGGTGATTGCAGAAACCGAGCCAAAACTACAATTTTCCTATACTTTAAGTGTGGGTTTATAGCCAGAATAGCGAGTTAAATGCTTTTAGAATCCGGTAATTAGAAATAAATATGGAAAATATGCATGCTTGAGTACATCAATCAGTTGTGGCAAACCTTTTTGAATCGCCCGGATTTTTGGGCTGTGCTCAGCATTATCCCTGTCACCGCTTTTGTGACCTGGGCCCACGTGTGGATGGCACTGAAAATGGTGTTCTATCCCATTAATTTCTGGGGCTTTCATCTGGGGCCGTTGCCGGTGGGCTGGCAGGGGATTGTGCCGAGAAAAGCCGGGCGTATTTCAGGCATTATTACCGACAATACCTTGTCTAAACTGGGCTCATTGCGCGAATTTCTGGATGCCATGGACCCGGAAGATATGGCACGGATTATTGGCGAGCAGGTCGGTTTCGAGCTGGAGCATTTAATTGATGAGGTGATGATCGATCGCAATGCTGTGCTGTGGGAGAACCTGCCGTATTCAATTAAACGCCGCATTTATGCCCAGGCACATAAACAGCTGCCTGCGGTGCTACGTGAACTGGTCACTGAACTGACTTTGAATGTCGAGTCACTGGTGGATATGCGCGAAATGGTGGTACGCCAGATGGAAGGCGACCGCCGTTTAATGGTGCGCATGTTCCTGAAAGTGGGCCAGAAAGAAATTAACTTTATCTGGCATATCAGTGCGTTAATCGGGATGTTCTTTGGTATATTCCAGATGATTGTCTGGTTTATTGTGCCGTGGCACTGGACCGTACCATTCTGGGCCGCCATCTGGGGCTTTTTAACCAACTGGATTGCGATCTGGATGGTGTTCAACCCGATTGAACCGCATTATGTGAAGTATCCACAATTTTTTACGCGAACACAGAGTCGCAAATTTCCGTGGATTAAACCTGTTATTCCGCGCATTGGCACCTATAATGTTCAGGGTGCCTTTATGAAGCGCCAGGAAGAGGTGTCTGATGTATTTGCCAGTGTGGTCACCGAAGATTTAATTACTTTAAAATCCATTATGACCGAAATGATGTATGGCAGTAAAAAAGACAAGACCCGTCGGATTGTTAAACGCCATATTAATGAAATTATGGAAACCCCACTGGTCAGAACCTCTTTACAATTGTCTTTAGGGCCAAAAGAATACGCAAAACTCAAGACAGACTTGATCGATCGCTCAATTGAAATTACGATGGTGCCTGTATGCGACCCAGCCTTTAATGCGAGCCGTGCACAGAAAATCTATCAAATGTTTAGAGAACGTATTCTTGAACTTACACCAAGAGAGTTTCAAAATTTATTGCGTCCTGCCTTTCAGGAAGATGAATGGATCTTGATTGTATTGGGAGGGGTAACCGGTTTTATTGCTGGTTTAATACATTTGTTTGTCGCTTTCTTATAATTGGATGCTGGACAGCATGTCGAACCTGAGTTCGTCATGAACAAAGTGTCATGTACATTGTTAAAAATGAGGATGTTTTTTTATGCGCATTATCTTACTCGGACCACCTGGAGCAGGTAAAGGTACACAAGCTCAGTTGATCTGTAAGCGCTACAATATCCCACAAATTTCAACCGGTGATATGCTCCGTGCTGCGATTCGTGAAGGTACTGAATTAGGTCTACAGGCTAAAAACGTAATGGAAAGCGGTGGTCTGGTTTCAGATGAATTGATCATCGGTTTAGTGAAAGAGCGTATTGCTCAACCTGATTGTGCCAATGGCTGCATTTTTGATGGTTTCCCGCGTACTATTCCACAAGCGGAAGCGCTGGAAAAAGAAGGCATCAACATTGATCACGTGATTGAAATTGATGTACCGGACGAAGAAATCGTACAGCGTCTGTCTGGTCGCCGTCAGCACCCGGCTTCTGGTCGTGTTTATCACATCGTTTACAATCCGCCAAAAGTGGAAGGTAAAGATGATGAAACGGGTGAAGATCTGGTACAACGTCCAGATGACCAGGAAGAAACCATTCGTAAGCGTTTAGCGTCTTACCACACTGAAACTGAGCAACTGGTTGGTTTCTACCAAGGCCGCGCAGCGACAGGTGAAAATGCACCGACGTATGACAAACTTAACGGTCTACGTCCAATTGAAGATGTACAAGCGGATCTGTTCGCAATTTTAGATCAGGCAAAATAATCACCCGCTGATTGTTTTGACTTTAAGGGAGTCCTCGGTCATAGTAGGGCTCCTTTTTTATTTGCGTGCGTATAAGGAAACTGCCTCGGTGAAAATTGGTATGTTAATTTTAATGGTGCTGTTCCTGGCCATGTTGGTGGGTCTGTTTTATATCAGCTATAAAATGCTGCTAAAAGTGCGTCAGGAAGAACGTGCTGCAAATGCCAACCAGCCACAGCAGCGTCAATTGCATCCTAAATTGCAGGCGCAATTAGAGCAGCAGAAAAAAGCACAGGATAAAGACGCACAAGACTAAGCGGGTTTTTATCGCCCGACTTACATCAGCATTATTGAATGATCTACCTCGAATATGCAGCGCAGGTCATCTTCAAGTATAAAAAAGCTGAATTCAGGATTCAGCTTCAATATTTTTGACCGCAATCTGGCGCGCAGCTCCAAACTCAAACCGGTCTGGCCAGTTACAGACATCGGCCACCACACATTCATGACATTTGGGCTTGCGGGCAATACAGCAATAGCGGCCATGCAGAATTAGCCAGTGATGTGCATCAACGATAAATTCTTTGGGAATCACTTTCACCAGACGGTGTTCCACTTCCAGCACATTTTTACCCACCGCTAAACCGGTTCGGTTGCCGACACGGAAAATATGCGTGTCAACTGCCATGGTCGGTTGACCAAACGCTGTATTCAGCACCACATTGGCTGTTTTACGCCCCACACCCGGTAAGGCTTCCAGATCGGCCCGATTTTCCGGTACCTGGCTGTTGTGCTTTTCAATCAGGATTTTACAGGCCTTAATCACATTTTCCGCTTTGGAGTTATACAGGCCAATGGTCTTGATATAGTCCTTTAGCCCATCGACTCCCAGCGCATAAATTGCTTCCGGGGTATTCGCTACTGGAAATAATTTGTCTGTGGCTTTGTTCACGCTAACATCGGTGGCCTGCGCTGATAAGGTTACTGCCACCAGCAATTCAAACGGTGAGGAGAAATTCAGTTCGGTGGTTGGATGCGGCCGCTGTTCACGCAAGCGCTCAAAAAAGGTATAGACTTGCTTTCGGGTCAAGTTTTTTACCGGTTTGACTGCGCTGCTCATGAATTAGGCCTCTCCCTGTAAGTGCTGTAATTGTTGCTGAAGCTGCACCAGTTGCGCGCGCTTGTTGGCATCTTCACGCACACTCAGCTGTTTTTCTAATTTTTTGATCTGGGTTCTGAGCTTGGCCAGCTCAATGGTGGTTTTGGCATCGTGGGTGACAGCCGGATGATCGGCTTTTTCAACCATCTGGATTTCCGGTACGGCATCGGTCTGCTGCGAGAACTGGGCGAACAGCGCGGTATCAATCTCAGCACGCACCACGGGCCCTTTACGGTGCAGGCGGCGCAGCTCTTCACGCTGAATGTGCGCATAATAGCGCTGGCGTAAATCCTTCTGCTCGCTCATCCGTTCCACGTCTGTGGGTACGGGTTTGACATCTTCAACCAGATCAATACAGTCCACTGGGCAGGGTGGAATACACAGTTCACAGCCGGTACACAGGTCGGTCAGAATGCTGTGCATCAGTTTGCCGGAACCTAAAATGGCATCGACCGGGCAGGCATTAATACATTTGGTACAGCCAATACATTCATCTTCACGAATCACCGCTTTCATACGCTGCGGACGGCCATCGGACTGAATGGGCCAGACACTGGCTTCGGCGGTTAAGCATTCTCTGCCCAGCAGTTTGGCCAGCGCATCGGCAACCGGTTGACCGCCCGGTACACATTTATTGGCGGCTTCACCTTCGGCAATCGACTTTGCATAGGGTAAACATCCATCCCGATGTCCACATAAACCGCATTGGGTTTGAGGAAGCAGGGCATCAATATTCTGGATGAGAGCAATTTGCGAATTCATGTAAAAACCACGGCTGCGAAGGGCGCAGAGAAAGCGAACAATAAACCTGAGCCGCAGATTCTAGCATGTTTTCAAGCATTAAGCTTGTGTACAAAGTTGGACCATAATCTGCTTTATTTTTGGGCAAAATGGTCAATTTTAAATACATATTTGCTTACAAAAAATGGAATAATTTTTCAATTTTGATCAATCTAATTTATTGAAAATATGGATTAAATAAAGTTTTTTGAAAAAAACTATTGTAGATTGTTAACAAAAGATATTTAATATTTTGCGCCAAAATAAATCATTGATTGAAATTTTGCCCAATTTTGATCCAACATTCTGCTGAGGATTAAGCGTTGAAATATAACAGCCTTAACGATTTCCTAGATTACGTTAAAACACGTGATGCCTATCAACCAGAGTTTCTACAAGCAGTAGAAGAGGTGATGACCAGCCTGTGGCCATTCATTGAAAAGAATCCTCAATACGCTGCACATGGTCTGTTAGAGCGTTTAGTCGAGCCAGAACGTGCGATCCAGTTCCGCGTTTCCTGGGTAGATGATCAGGGTCAAACTCATGTGAACCGTGCGTTCCGTGTTCAATACAACTCGGCAATTGGTCCATTCAAAGGTGGTATGCGTTTTCACCCGTCAGTGAACTTGTCTATCCTGAAATTCTTAGGTTTTGAACAGACTTTCAAAAATGCCTTAACTACTTTGCCAATGGGCGGCGGTAAAGGCGGTTCAGACTTTGACCCTAAAGGTAAATCTGAAGGCGAAATCATGCGTTTCTGCCAGGCGTTAATGATCGAGCTTTATCGTCATTTAGGTTCAGACACAGATATCCCGGCGGGTGATATTGGTGTAGGTGGCCGTGAAGTTGGCTATATGGCCGGTATGATGAAAAAGCTGAGCAATGACACTTCATGTGTGTTCACGGGCAAAGGCTTAACATTTGGTGGTTCTTTGGCACGTCCAGAAGCAACAGGTTACGGTACAGTTTATTTCGCTGAGGAAATGCTGAAAACTCGTGGCGACAGCTTCAAAGACAAAGTCGTAGCAATCTCTGGTTCAGGTAACGTCGCGCAATACGCTGCTGAAAAAGCCATGTTCCTGGGCGCGAAAGTGGTTTCACTGTCTGACTCTAACGGTACTGTGTATGTGAAAGATGGTTTCACAGACGAATTGCTGAAAGAAGTGATGGATCTGAAAAACATCAAACGTGGCCGTATCTCTGAATTTGCGTCTAAACACGGTTTTGAATACTTGGAAGGCAAACGTCCTTGGGGTATCAAGTGTGACATCGCGCTGCCATGTGCAACTCAAAACGAGTTAAACAGTGAAGATGCTGAGGTATTACTGGCTAACGGTGCAATCTGTGTGGCTGAAGGTGCCAACATGCCGTCTACTTTAGACGCAGTTGAGAAATTCGTTGAGGCGAAAATTCTGTATGCACCAGGTAAAGCATCAAATGCTGGTGGTGTAGCGACTTCTGGTCTGGAAATGTCTCAAAACGCATTACGTTTGGGCTGGACGTTTGAAGAAGTAGATGAGCGTTTACACGCAATCATGAAAGAAATTCACCGTAACTGCGTGAAATACGGTACTCAGGAAGATGGTACTGTTAACTATGTAGACGGCGCAAACATTGCAGGCTTCGTAAAAGTTGCTGATGCAATGCTGGCTCAAGGCGTATACTAAGTTTTAACTGCGTATAAGCTGAAAAAACCGAGGCACTGACCTCGGTTTTTTTATGGGTTATTTTTTAAGATCTGCTGTTAATTGATCCGGCCAGTTTCAACCGTCATATCGTGTACATAGGCATATTTGGATTGATCAGCCGCCGGGTTTTTCAGTTCATAACGCTTGACCCGAATAATCTGGCGTTCATTCGGATTGTGCTGAAAGCCTTCAATTTGATCATAGAATAAAGTCCAGTCCTGATCAACTTGGGTTTTCAGACCCTGTTCATTGTATTTGACTTCGCGTACCTGCAAGCAGGTTTGTGGAGCAACGCCGGTACAGGCTTTGGTTTCCGGGGAAATTTCCAGGAAGATGGTTTCACCGGCCGACTGGTATTTGGTTTCCGGCGTCATTTTGCCCTGAAAAGTATGTTGCTGGCCATCTGCAGCGGTCAAGATTAAGCTCGGTTGTTGCGTATTTTTCATGTCCAGCTGCACGCTGACAGGTTTTTGGAACAGGGCAGCAGCAAAACGTTCCTGCTGCATGGCGCTGGCTTCACAGGCCATTTCGGTACTGATTAACATACCCACCTGTAACTGGTTGTTGTTAATCTGCCAGTTACCACCCATCTGGTTACAGCTGGTGCCAATACTTAAACGGCCATTGTCATTAAAATTCAGGGTCAGGGGTTTGGCTGCACCGGTATCTAAAGACCATTGGTAAGCGCTGACAATCTTATCGGTATTTTGTTGTTGTAATACAGACACTGCAAGATCTCCCGCACGTTGCAGATCACTACTCTGGCAAGCGGCCAAGCTTAAAGGGAAAAGTAAAATAGCTAAATATTTGAGTTTCATTTTATAAATAAAGCACTTATCGGAAATTTATCAGAATATAACCGATTTGCTATTTAAAAAAATGGATACATTTGCCCCTTTCCGGTTGCAAAATGTATCCATAAATAATTTTTTGTTAATAAATAATAAAAAGTTATGTTTGGTCGCGCTAGATTTTAGTCAAAACGGTAAATATCCATACCCAGTGCACCCATGGTAAAACTGCTATGCACAATACTAAAACGATGACCGGTGCCCATGCTAAAAAACAGGGGTGCCAGATGTTCGATAGAGGGATGGTTGCGATTGACATACGGAATGGTCGGCCAGTCCAGTACCGCATCATAGTCCTGATGTGCCAGTTTGCTGACCACATAATTACGGAAGGTCGAAGCCCATTCCGGCACCACGCTGTGCTGGTTGTCCCAAGATAGCTCTCTTAAATTGTGGGTAATACTACCTGAACCAATCAGCAGAATTTGGCGTTCACGTAACACCGCCAAGGTCTGGCCAATCTTGTACAGATCTGCAGCTTGCAGATGCATCGGCAACGACACTTCAATTACCGGAATGTCGGCTTCAGGATACATATGCAGCAATGGCATCCATACCCCATGATCGCGCGGGCGGGTGCTGTTGGCATGCGCATTAAAACCGGCATTGGCCAGTAGCTGTAATATTTCTTCGGCCAGTTCCGGTTGTCCTGGCGCCGGATAGCGAATCTGGTACAGCTCTTCCGGGAAGCCGCGGAAATCATGCCAAGTTTCTGGACGAATACCGGTGTTGACCTCAAGACTGCGACTTTCCCAATGCGCCGACATCACCACAATCGCCTGCGGTTTCGGCAGATTGGTGCTTAAACGGGCAAGTGCCGGCCCGACCTGTTCAGGATTGAGCGCGAGCATAGGCGAACCATGCGATATAAATAAGCCGGGAAGGGTCTGTAAATTCATAATGAAAGCCTATGTCACGATTCTGGTCCTATCATGTCAAAGCGACATGCTTTATTAAACCGGGTCGGGTTCAACAGAATGTTCTAAATACGAAACAATGGGTAGGGTTTTCTTAACCCGCCCGATGATAAGGATGATTATGGTTAATGCTCATGGCCCGGTACAGCTGTTCAATCAGCATCACTCGCACCAGTGGATGTGGCAGGGTCAGTTTAGATAAAGACCAGTGCCATGCTGCAGCTTTACGCACTGCTTCCGAATGACCATCCGGGCCGCCAATGGCCAAGGCAATATCATTGCCTTCCAGCATCCAGCCTTTCATGGTTTCAGCCAGTTTTTCGGTGCTGAATTCACGCCCACCCACTTCCAGTGCAATCAGGGTTTCATTGGCTTTCAGAGCATTTAAGATGCTATCACCTTCAATCTGCCGGTATTTTAAAATATCGGCTTCTGAATCATTTTTGCCACGTTTGGCCATCGGCAATTCAATAATCTGGGTTTGTACAAAAGGCTGTATACGTTTGAAATAATCTTCAAAACCAGTCAGTACCCAAGCCGGCATTTTTTGACCAATGGTCAGAATACGGATTTTCATAATAAAACAGGCAAGAAAATGAAAAGTAATTATAACCTTGAAAGCCGCTTGTGCAGGAGAAAAGACACAATTTGAAATTGTAATCTGTATGCTGCTGTTGCTTTAATGAGACACAGGACAATAAAACCTGCTTTTGTATGGAACAATAATAAATGTGGTTATTTCAACAGATTAAAAACGGTTTAGGGATATTGGGTTGTACTTTACTGCTGGGCTGGATGCAGCCGCTATCCGCCGCCATTTCATTATATGAACCGGCTGATCCGCAAAATTTGAAAGTCTATTTGCAGCAGATTATCGGGCCGCCGGGCGTGTACCGTAATCATAAAAATATTGAAGAATTGAACCGGGTTTCGGCCTGGATTAAAGAGCAGATGCGTTTATTCGGCATTCCATGCCAGTACCAGACTTATCCGGTGAATGGAAAAAGTTATCGCAATGTGGTCTGTCATTTAAAGGTTGGCCGTTCAGATCGGGTGATTTTAGGTGCGCATTATGATGTGCATGGCAACCAGAAGGGCGCTGATGACAATGCTTCCGGTGTGGCCGGATTAATTGAAATAGCGCGTATTTTAAGCCAGGAAAAAACCAAGCTGCCGCATAATGTCGAGTTTGTTTTTTATACCCTGCAAGAAGCACCGTATTATCAGACCGAGTTTATGGGCAGTCAGGTACATGCCAAATCTATTCTGGCCGAAAAAGAGCATATTCAGGCAGTCTATGTGCTGGAAATGATTGGCTACTATGATTCGCGTTTAATCCAGCAGTATCCGATGGGGTTAAAATGGATTTATCCAAGTCATGGCAATTATATTGCCGCGATCAGTAATTTTCAGTCCAATGCGCTGGGTGAGCAATACTGTCAACAGATGCGCCTGTTAGATAAATTGCAGTGTGAACGGCTGGTGATGCCGGCGTTTGTCAGTGCAGCCGGTTTCTCGGATCATCGCAGTTATTGGCAGCATGATATTCCGGCGCTACTGATTACCGATACTTCGCATTATCGTAATCCGAATTATCATACCGAAAAGGATACGCTGGATACTTTAAATGTCACCAAAATGGGCCAGGTGATTGATGGGCTGATTCATCAACTGCTCGGGGCGACGCCATAAGCGGCCATAAAAAACGCAGCCCTGAAATAGAGTAGGACTGCGGTCAAACAGGCCATTCATCTGGAGTTTGAATGGCCATACGATGAGCAGGAATAAAAAAAGAAACTTACAGCAATATGCTCTGTATTATTATAGATGGAGATGAACGGAAATTTTTCAAGTGGAACATTTCATCACCCGAAAACAACAAAAGAGAGCCGAAGCTCTCTTTTGTGGAGAAGATATGAAGGCACCACTTAGTGACGTGCAGCCTTACCCTCTTCTACCGGTTTTACAATCGGTGCTTTCACCAGTGGTTTTGGCATTGAGGTTAATGCCAGCGGTAAAATCTCATCAATGGATTTCACTGCTTTAATTTCCAGACCGTCTTTGACGTTATCCGGAATTTCCGCCAGGTCACGGACGTTTTCCTGTGGAATAAACACCAGTTTAATACCACCACGGTGTGCGGCTAACAGTTTCTCTTTCAAGCCACCAATGCGCATAGCACGACCACGCAAGCTGGTTTCACCGGTCATGGCAATATCCGGACGGATTGGAATACCGGTAAAGGCTGATACCAGCGCGGTAGTTAGCGCCAGACCTGCCGATGGACCATCTTTTGGTGTAGCACCTTCAGGTAAATGCACGTGTACATCGGTTTCAGCAAAGACTGAAGACTCAATGCCTAAAGAGTCGGCACGGGTACGCACCACAGTCATGGCTGCTTTAATCGACTCCTGCATGACATCACCGAGTGAACCGGTGGTAATGAAAGTACCTTTGCCTTTCATGGTCGCCACTTCAATGGTCAGTAATTCACCGCCCACAGAGGTCCAGGCCAAGCCATTCACGCGACCCACTTCTGCTTCTTCTTCCGCCATGCCGAAGTCGAATTTGTGTGGACCCAAGTAGTCTGGCAAGTTGCCCGCGTTGACCTCAACCTGCAGGTTTTTGGCTTTTTTGCTGACCGCTTCTTTGACCACTTTACGTGCAATTTTGGACACTTCACGTTCCAGGCTACGCACACCGGCTTCACGGGTATAACGACGTACGATGTCACGAATTGCTTCTTCATGTACGGTCAGTTCTTTGCCACGTAAACCGTTATTCTTGATGGCTTTTGGCACCAGATAACGATCGGCAATATTCACTTTTTCTTCTTCGGTATAACCCGGAAGACGAATCACTTCCATACGATCCAGAAGTGCTTCAGGAATATTCATGCTGTTGGCGGTACAGATAAACATCACTTCAGACAGGTCCAGGTCCAGATCTAAATAGTGATCATTGAACTTGTTGTTCTGTGATGGATCGAGTACTTCCAGCATCGCCGAGGCAGGATCGCCACGGTAATCTTGTGCCATCTTGTCAATTTCGTCGAGCAGGAACAGCGGGTTCTTGACGCCAACCTTGGTTAAAGACTGCACAATTTTACCTGGCATCGCGCCAATATAGGTACGACGGTGACCACGGATTTCCGCTTCATCACGTACGCCGCCCAGCGCCATACGTACAAATTCACGGCCAGTGGCTTTGGCAATTGATTCACCTAAAGAGGTTTTACCAACACCTGGAGGACCTACCAGACACAGAATAGGACCACGCAGTTTTTTCACGCGTGATTGAACAGCCAGATATTCCACAATGCGTTCTTTGACTTCGTCCAGACCATAATGATCGGCATCCAGAATTTCCTGCGCTTTATTCAGGTTGATGCTGACTTTGCTGGCCTTGTTCCACGGCGTATCCAGAATCACTTCAAGATAGTTGCGGACCACCGCCGCTTCACTTGATGCCGGTTGCATGGCTTTTAACTTGCGCAGTTCAGACTCGGCTTTTTTACGCACGTGTTCCGGTAAATCGGCTTCGGCCAAACGTTTTTCAATTTCCGCAACGTCATCTTCCGCACCGCCATTCATATCGGAAAGTTCGCGCTGAATGACTTTCATTTTTTCATTCAGGAAGTATTCGCGCTGGTTTTTTTCCATCTGGCGTTTGACAGAATCATGCAGGGTTTGCTCAATCTGCTGTTCTTCAGACTGTTGCAGCAAATAGGTCATGAGTTCCTGTAAATGTGCTTCGAATTGGTCATGTTCCAGGAATTTTTGTTTTACTTCAATATTCAATGGAACACGGGTCGCAACGAAGAACAATAACTGTAGTAGATCTTCAATCTTGTTGGCCGCAGTGATCAATTCACGTGCATTACGCAGTTTGGCTTCTGCATATTGAGCGAAAAGCGCACGTAATTCCTGCAGACGTAAAGCTTGGGTGTCTGCATCGACGTTAATTGTCATTGGGCTCAGTTCATGCTCTGCTGTCAGATACTCATTTTCGTCAATGATTGTTTTCAACTTGGCACGGTGCAGACCTTCAATCAGGACTTTGATGCAGTTCTCATCATTTTCGTGATTCACAACTTGCACAATCTTCGCGACAGTACCGTATTGATATAAATTGTCGTGATCAATTTCTTCTGTAAGCGAATCTTTTTGCGCAACTACAAATACTAGATTGTCACTGTTACGAGCCACATCAACTGCATTGATCGATTTTTCACGACCTACAAATAGCGCAATTTGCATGTGCGGATAAACCACCACGTCACGTAGCGCTAAAAGCGGTAATACACTTGGAACCTGAGGCTCTAAGGTTTGTTCATTCATAATAATTTCAGACATGGGCACTCCTAATGAGTGACAACGGTGTTGCCATGTTTTTTATAGTGATGGGTAATTTAAAAATTACAAGGGCCGAAGTCTATAAATTGTTGGAAATTTAGCTAAGTTGATGATTTTAATTCATTGTTAATGATTATAAATCGCAAACTTGCGCTGAAAAGAATATTGGAAATGTGGACTGATCAGGGCATCTAACGGCTGATCCCAGGCCTCACGCGCCAAAGGGACATCCACAATCTGGAAATCATGACACAGCCCGACCCGCAGCGGTGTGGTCGGGGCGCTGGCCAGCGTTTTATCATAATAGCCGCCGCCCATCCCAATCCGGGTTCCGTGCCGGTCACAGGCCAGTAAAGGCATCAAGAGCAGATCAAGTTCGGAGACATGCTGGCCACGACTGGCCATCGGTTCCTGCATACCCAAACGATGGTAGGCAAAGCGTTTATTACGATATTGACCTTGCTGGATACGCACCCAGACCAGCCGGTCATTCATATTACAGATCATTGGTAAATACACCTGTTTACCTTGGGCAAAACAGAGTTCAATGATTTTAGTGGTATGAATTTCACCAAAGGCATGTAAATACACGCCAATTTTCTGAGCCTGCCGATACGCCGGCCATGCACGTAACCGCTGCAATACCTGCTGCTCAGCCTGACGTTGCTGAAAGCGGTTTAACTGGCGGCGTTGTTTGCGCAGCTGTTTACGGAGCTGGATCAGGTCGTGGGTCACAGAGCAGGGCATAAAAACAAGTGGTGCCCGCAGTTTAATCCTTTCTGCACAACTTGCAAAGGGAGCAGGACCGTTACAGATTTTCACTAATAAGATGTATTGCAAAAACCGGAGCTTATTGATGCTCGATCTGCAAGATCAAATGGGCTTCCGTCGGATTTTACAGCAAGCGGATAGATTTCTAGGGCCTGTTGTCTTTATGCTGATGCAGTGTTGATACGTGAGTATGACAAGAACAAATTAAAAATGAACACATGGTTAGGAAAACAATAACATGGACTATAAAAATACCCTGCGTAAATATCTGCTGCCGGCCGTTTGTGCTGTCACGGCACTCAGCGCCAACGTTGCTCAGGCAGCCTCTACAGAAATGCCTGCACCGGCCAATTCCAAACAGGTTTTCTTTGTGGGCAATAACTGGGATGGAACGGTCACAGTGATTCGTCCTTCCGGTGATTTTGGCAAGATTGGGGTGGTGAATATGATTCCGGACCGCAAACAGCGGCTGCTGGAAATTCATTTAAATCCAATCAAGCTAATTGCCTATACCTACATTCAGCAAACCGCGGGCGAGGGCAATGACCAGCTGGTCGATGATATGTACTCCACTCCAGATGGCCAGTCAATTGTGGCCTCGCGGCCAAGCTTTGCCGATGTGGTGTCAATTAATATCAAAACCGGAAAAATTAACTGGCGCACACCGGTAGAAGGCTTCCGTGCGGATCATATGGCGGTATCACCAGATGGTCAGCGTGTGGCGGTGTCAGCTTCTTCTGGTAATGTGGTGCATGTCTTGGACATTCATACCGGTAAAGAGCTGGGCCGTTTTGCAACGGGCGATAAGCCCCATGAAAACATCTATTTTGCCAATGGCAGCAAAATTCTGAACTCGGCGATTGGGAATGTGGAAACCTCACTCGATGCACAGTGGCAGGATTTCACCAAGGGCAAACGCTATATTACCATCGCCGATGCCAATACCTATAAGGTGCTGAAAAAAATTGATTTGCGTCCGGCTTTAGATGCTTTTGGACGTAAAGACCTGTCGAACTCGGTACGTCCGATGGTGTTCAGTAAAGATGAAAGCAAGCTCTATGCGCAGGTATCTTTCTTTAATGGTCTGGTCGAATATGATTTAAATCAGGACAAGATTACTCGCATCGCCCAGCTGCCGGGCAGTAGCACTATTCCTAAAGACCGGACCAAATGGGTCAATGACTCGCGCCATCATGGTTTATCCATTAGTGCCGATGGGGAAAAGCTCTGTGTAGCAGGCACCATGGATGACTATGCCACTATTGTGGACAGACGTACTTTGCAGGCCACTCAGCTCATTCCGGCCGGTAAACCGTATTGGGCTACGCGCAGTCCAGATGGCAAAAGCTGTGTAATTTCAGAAAGTGAAACTGATGTAGTGACCGTGATTGATTTTGCAACGGGCAATAAAGTGCTGAGTGTGCCAGTGGGGAACCATCCGCAACGGGTTCGTGTTGGTTATGTGCCAGCCGACTGGTCGACGCCTTAATGGTTGAGCTGTGAGGAGGAGTCAGACAGCAGCAGGAATGCGCTGGCTGATTCTGCTCGTTGATTATGCCTATGAAAAAAATCAATCTTGGATTGTGGCTTGGAATTGGCCTGTTGGTGCTGTTAACCGGATTGATCTTGTGGTTTTTCCGGCCAGTATCGCAACAGGCTGTTGCTAAACCCAAGCCAGTTTCATCCTCTGTTACTGCTGTGAATCCAGCGGTAGATGTAAGTCAGGCAGAGCCGAATGTTTCTGAATCGGTAGTGGAGACCAGTACAGAGCATTCACCTGAATTGTTGGCACGCCGTGAGCAGTTATATCGGCAATTTGCTGAAATCAGTACTGGCTTTGGGCAGGGGCAAAAGCCGGAGTTGCGCGCCGTTAGTCAATTGCTGGCAGAGCAGAAAGCGCTGGTGGCAGCAAACGTTGTGCAAAAACCAGAAGCTATCAGCCTGCTGGATTTTTTACAGCAGATATTACCTGAAATGAGTCATGAAATTGAGCAGAATAAAAGGGAAATTGAAGGGATTAAATAGCAAGAAAAGTTAAATATTTATTAAGATGGTAATAGAGATAAGATTAAGACTTTTCAACCGCACCACAGCATCTCTCATCTTCCGCAAGAGCAGCGTGGCTATTTGTTAGTACAACTAAAAATGGTCAAATTAAAACCTTAATTTTAGATATCAAAATATAAAATTATGATAAAGTGATACATATCACGCTTTTTTGTCTGGTTTGGGGTTAGTGTTGCTAAAGCGTTTACTTTTATCACTAAGGCTAAATCTGCGTAAACTGATTCTGTACTCGACCATTTTAAGTGTGTCGGGCTTATTCGTGGTGAGCTTGTTTATTTTGAATTATGTGATTAAAGATCAGTTAATTCAAAACTCGCTATCAGTAAATGAAAAATATGCAGAAAAAATAGCGGTCAGCGCCAACCAGCACTTTAGTGATATGCTTAAAGAGCTGGAATATAGCGCCAAACAATTAGAACAGGATATTAATAATCCGGAATTAACCTATGCCGAAGTGAAGCGGCTCAAATATCAGTCAGATAATTTTAACAGCATTTTACTGGTCGATCCTCAACAGCAGATGCTGGCCTATGCACCCAAAAGTTTAGCTTTAAGTTTTCAGCAAACCTATAGCACGCCCGGAATTATTGAGTCCTTACAGCAGAAAAAAACCTATATTTCATCGCCTTACTGGTCGGTAAAGGGCAATCTGGTCATTCTGATGTCACAGCCAATTTATCATCAGCAGCAGTATCTGGGCATGATTAGCGGGACCATTTATCTACAACAGAAAAATGTCATTAATGACATGCTCTCGACCCAATATGATTATAAAAACAGTCATCTGTATGTACTGGATCAGGATGACCGGATTATTTTCCATCCCGATGAAAATCGTATTGGCGAAAAAATTATCAATAATAGCGGACTGGCTTATATTCGACAGCATCAGAAAGGTTCCATTCAGCTGACCAACAGTTTGGGTGTCGATAATCTTGCCGGTTTTGCCCATATTCCCAGTGTCAACTGGATCGTGATTTCACAGCAACCAACAGATGCCTTGCTGGCACAAGCGCATACTTTACTGTTCAAAGTATCGGTGGGCATTTTTATTTTCTATCTGTTTATCTTTTTGCTGGTCTGGTGGATTTCCAACTTTATTTCATCGCCTTTAAACCGCTTGGCCAAAATGGCCAGTATGCTGAATCAGCATGATATTCAGGATAAAATTAAAAAAGTCGATCCCTGGTATTTCGAGGTTTTAAAGTTTAGAACCTCATTATTAATGAGTTCGGAAAGCTTTAGTCATCGGATTGCGGAGTTAAAACAGCATGTCAATACTGACCCATTGACAGGTTTATATAACCGTCGTGGTATGCAATTATTTTTAAATGAATTGCTAGATACTTGTACGGAATTTGCAGTATTAGCCATTGATATTGATTTTTTTAAGAAAATTAATGATCAGTATGGGCATGATCAAGGTGACGTGGTACTAAAAACGCTCGCGCAAATAATGCAAACTAATTTTAGGGAACATGATATTTGCTGTCGTAGTGGTGGCGAAGAATTTTTGGTACTGATGACCACGGCAGATCCGCTTGTAGCACATAAAGCCGCTGAACGACTCAGACTAACCATGCAAGACAACCAGATTAACCAGATGGGACAAATCACGATTTCTATTGGCATCGCGTTCTGGCCAAAAGATGCCGTCGATGTGGCTGCAGTACTAAAAATTGCAGATAATAAACTTTATGAAGCAAAACATAGTGGGCGGAATTGCATCCGTTCTACAGTCAAGTCGTCTGCTTAAAAATTTTGCTGAACTGCAATCTTGTGAAGATGTTAATCAAATCGATCTTACTGATTTAATTCGGGATGGCGTTCTTTTAAGATGGGTTGTATCTACAAGAGGGCTTAACGGTTAGTTGGAAGCTTTAAAAGATTAGAGTGAGAGAATCATTACTTATAAAAAAGAGGAAATATAGAAATTCTGAGGACTGAATAGAGGATAAATCAGCTAAACCCTCCGACGGTGCCGCTGCATGTGTCGTTACCCTGAACCCGATGAGTTCAAGGTGGACGCGACGTATACTTGCTGGGCTTCCCACTCAGGGTGGGCATGCACTCTAAATATACAGAACGCAATCCATAAGTTTAAGTATCGGCAGGGGAATAGACCTGCTGGCGAACACCTCAGAGTTAGACTCAGTATAAAGGATTCAGCTTTAGACGCAAACCTATCGGCCTACAGAACTGTAAATTTAAGTGTCATTTGCACAGGCTTTATGCAAGTCAAAGCCTTATTCGGTCAGTGTTTCGACTTCTTCCAGAATTGTGGCCAGCAAGCGTTCACAATGGGCATATTCCTGCAGGGACTTGTTCATCGACAGTACTTCCTGCATCAGCTCTAAGGCCACCATAATAATCAGCTTGCTTGGTTCCATACGTGGTGCTTTACGACGGAATTCATCATATTTTTCATTCAGCAATTCTGCTGCACGTTCCAGATCCGCCCGTTTTTCAAGAGTCGTGGCCAGCTTGAAACTGTGTCCTAAAACGCGTAAATCTACAGGAATTTGTTCACTCATGCTTAAGCTTCCTCGCTGACATCAGTTGGATGGGCCAATTGCTGAATTTCCTGGGCATTCTGGTCTTGTGCAGTTCCTAAAATGGCCAGACGCTGAATAATTGCCTCGACTTTGGCTTTGGCATGTTCATTCTTCTGCAATAAACGTTCACGTTCTTGCTGCAAAGATTGGACATTCTGCAAAGTCTGACGCTGTTCATTCTGCAACTTTTCTTTAATGACGCGTAGCTCGTTACGTTCGGCCAGCAATTCCTGAAAGCGGTTTTTAAGATCGGTGCAGCTTTTTTCCAGACGGCTATAACGGTCCGCCAGTGCGGTCGCATCCTGATTCAACTGCTGAAATTGGGCCTGACTGGTACTGAGCTGTTCACTTAAAGACTCAATTTCTTCTTGTTTTTGGGTAATCACCCCATTTCTTTGCACAATTTGTGCATGATGCTGCTCTTCAGCCTGTTGCTTGGCTTCAGCTAAAGATTGAGTTTCACTCTCATAATGCGCAAGTCGTGTTTTTAAAACACCAATATGCGCCTGTAGACGCTGTAATTCTTCTAACATATCGTGGTCGCACAGTCTTGCAAACAAAGGTAATATATACGAAGTATAGAGATTGGATAAGCGAATGCAAGACGATATTTCAGGTTGGTCCGAATGGTACCGCAATTTTTTCACGATTGAAGAAATTTCAAGTCCAAGTGAGTTACATGGTTTACTGACCGGTATAGTTTGTGTGACAAATGCACCAACTGAAGCCGAGTGGCAACAGATTCTGGCGACCCTGAATGTGCCCGAACTTAGCCCGGAAGCGCTGGATATTTTAACCGGCGAAGCGGAAGATGTAGCGCATGCTTTATCTGAAGATGAACTGGATTATCTGCCCCTGTTACCGGATGATGAACACATATTACAAGAGCGGGTACAGGCGCTGGCTGACTGGTGTGCCGGCGTGGTACTGGGCTTTGGCCTGGCGTCCGGACATATCCGCAGTGATGAGCTGGAGCTGATTGAACATCTGCAAGATGTGGCAGCAGTCGAGTTTGAAGACTCGGACAATGACGAAGAAGGCGAAGAAAGCTATCAGGAATTATATGAATTTGTCCGCCTGATTCCGGTCAGCCTGTCGGTTGGCCGCAAGAAAATAGCGGTTGATGAAAGTTCTTTGTTACAAAACGTACATGCCAAGTCACGTCAGGTGGCTGCGCCAGAAAGCGGCAGTATTGTTGAAATGTTTACCCCACATCGTCCGAGCTGATTCGGGCGATACCATCCTCCCTTTATTTAGGCTGCGAAGAAAAATTAATGAAGAAACTGACCCAGGTAGAATTTAAAGAACGTCGTGACCGTCTGGCTGAACTGATGGGCCCCCACAGTATTGCCATTATTGCCACCAGTCCGGTGGCCATGCGTAACCGGGATGCTGACTATAAATATCGAACGGACAGCAGTTTCTTCTACTTGACCGGCTTTGCAGAACCTGAAGCGGTCGCGGTCATTGAAACCTATGAATCTATAGATGAAGGCTATACCTATAGCCTGTTTTGCCGCGAACGTAACCGGGAGATGGAAATCTGGAATGGCTATCGCGCCGGTATTGATGGTGCCATTGAACAGTATGAGGCCGATGAAGCCTATGCCATTGACCTGCTCGATGAAGAAATTCTGGAAAAACTGCTGGATAAAGACCAGCTCTTTTACCGTATTGGACAGAATGCCGAATTTGATGCGCGGGTGGCCAAATGGATTGCAGCTGCCAATGGCGAAAGCCGCCGTGGCACCTCGGCACCAGCGCAGGTGGTGCAGCTCGACCGTCTGGTCGATGAAATGCGTTTGCACAAAGACACCAAAGAGCTGGAACTGATGCAAATTGCGGCAGATATTTCTGCCGAAGCGCATACCCGGGCCATGCAAACGGTACGCCCCGGCATGATGGAATATGCGCTGGAAGCCGAACTGAACTATGTATTTGGCCGAAATGGCTGTGTTCCATCCTATAACAGTATTGTTGGTGGTGGTGAAAATGCCTGCATTCTGCACTATGTAGAGAACGACAAAGAACTGAAAGATGGCGATTTGGTGTTAATTGATGCCGCCTGTGAATATCAGTTCTATGCTTCGGATATTACCCGAACCTTTCCGGTGAATGGCAAATTCAGCCCCGAGCAAAAAGCGCTGTATAACCTTGTACTAGATGCTCAGCTTGCAGCAATTAATGCCGTACAGATTGGCAACTCCTATAAAGAACCACACCATGTGGCGGTACGTATTCTGGTGCAGGGCCTGCTTGATTTAGGCATTATGCAGGGTGATCTGGACGAGATTATTGCGTCAGAAAGCTATCGTCAGTTCTATATGCATGGTACAGGCCACTGGCTGGGCATGGATGTGCATGATGTCGGAACTTATAAGGTTGATGGCGAATGGCGTGCTTATGAAGCCGGTATGGTGGTTACGGTTGAGCCGGGTCTATACATTGCTCCGGATGATGAAACGGTAGATCCAAAATGGCGTGGCATTGGCATCCGGATTGAAGATGATATTGTCGCGACCAAAAATGGACCACTGAACTTAACTGCGAAAGTAGTGAAAACTGTAGACGAGATTGAAGCGTTGATGGCTGCGACCAAATAAAAGCCGTACAGCTCAAAAGCCGGTCAGAAGATCGGCTTTTTTGATTTTGAATCAGCGTTAATGGGTTAAATAGAGATAGACATCCAGACTAATGAACGAAAATATGCCAAACCCATTTAAAAATATTGCCAACGCTATGAGGAAATACATAGCCTAAAACAAAACAGCAAATGACTGTAAAAATTACAATATGGGCTGAGCTTATTGTAAGGCTGAGATAGAGGGATGAAAAAATTGCTAACCCTAGCCCCAAAAAAATCCCGGCGACAGCGTAGTAAAATGCTGTAATAAAACGTTCAGTATGATCCATTTATTATCCTAACATTCTAATTATTTTAAGAAATTATAGTATAGCTTTTAGATTGAATAATAGAAGACTTAACTTGCGAACGGAAAGCCATGAAACATCCATTGTATGCCCCACAACAGAACCAAGATTAAAACGACTAAAAAGATAAGTTCTAATTTCTTCATGTTTTAAATTTTCTACAATGAATAGCATACAGCTGATACGAATTCTTTAATTTATTTTATCTACGTTAGGGCTGTCGCTTGCTCAGCTTAAGTCTAGCGCTCCAGGCTTTGTATAGATGTTATATTGCATACCATTCCAGTGTCATCTTATGGAATAACATCTTTTAAACGGGATTTATGGTCAGAACACGCAAGCGCTGAAGCTCAGAAATTCCAGCCATCCACACGAATCATTATAAAAATCCAATCCCTTGATGTAATATAAAATCAATCATGATTAAGATGTATCTAAACTTTTGAGATACTACAAATAAGGATTCAAGCATGCAACAAGAAGTCATCATCGTGGGCGGCGGTATGGTGGGGCTGAGTTTGGCGCTCATGTTGGCCAAATCCAATATTGCGGTCAAACTGCTCGAAGCAATTCAATACCCGAATTATGATGATGCCAATCTTGCCCCGTATCACTCCAGTTTTGATGCACGAAACAGTGCGCTGTCGCGTCGTAGCGTACAGATTTATCAGGAACTGGGCCTATGGGAAGCCTTACAGGAACATGCTGTCCCGATTCTGGAAGTGCACATTACCGAGCAGGGCAGTTTTGGGAAGGCGCGTCTGCAAGCTGAACAGGAAAAAGTCGAAAGTTTTGGACAGGTGATTGAAAATGCCTGGTTAGGCCGGGTGTTATTGACTCAGGTGCGCGCTGAACCTTTAATTGAACTGATTGATGGGGTAAAAGTCACTTCCCTGACCCAAGATACAGATCTGGCTTATCTGGAAGCGCAGCGTGGAAGTGAAGTCTTAAAACTGCAATCCAAACTGGTGATTGCTGCCGATGGTCGCGACTCATTCTGCCGTAAAGCCCTAGGCATTGGGGTCGATGAACATGATTATGATCAGGTCGCTATTGTAACCACCGTACAAACTTCTAAACCACACAATCATGTCGGCTTTGAGCGTTTCAGTCCTTTAGGTCCGCTGGCGTTATTGCCTTTGCCGGGTGAATATCGTCGTTCGGTGGTCTGGCCGGTGAAAAAAGGCACGGAACATGAATGGCTGGGTGAAGACAATGACCAGCATTTCCTCGATGCCTTGCAGCAGACTTATGGTGATCGGGCTGGAAAATTCCAGAAAACCGGGCGCCGTTTTAGCTTCCCGCTCTCGCAGGTGCTGGCAGAAAAACAGGCTGTGGGCCGAGTAGTACTGATGGGCAATGCGGCACATACTATTCACCCGGTGGCTGGACAGGGCTTTAACCTGTGTATGCGCGATGCTTATGTCTTGGTACGTTATTTAAAAGAACAGCTGGCTCAACAGGCCGATTTGGGCGATGCCGCCATGCTGCAAGATTATGAAAAATCCCGTCTGACCGATCAGCAGCGCGTGATCAAATTCTGTGACAGCGTGGTGCGTGGCTTTAGTAACCAGAATCCGGTGCTGAAACTGCTCAGAAATACCGGTCTGATTGCCTTTGATACCATTCCGGGAATTAAACCACTTGTTGCCAACTATGCCATGGGACTAAAAGCATGAACCAGACAGCACACGTATTAGATGCCGTTATTGTGGGTGGTGGTTTGGTCGGTGGCTTAACTGCATTATTACTGGCCCAAGGTGGGGTGCAAGCCACGGTGCTGGATGCCGCCCCAATTCTGGATGCAGAAAAAACCTTAAGTATGGCCAATCCGCGCGTACTGGCTTTAAGTCAGGCCACCATCCATCTGCTAAAAACCGTCGGTGTTTGGGACAAACTGGCGCGTCAGCAGCCTTATACTGGCATGCAGGTCTGGAATAAAAATGGCTATGGCGAAATCAATTTTGGTCAGCCGGCAGAAAAAACACCCGGAGTGGACCAGGCGCTGGGTTCGATGGTGGAGCCGAGTATTTTAAATCTGGCCATTCAGCAAACCATGCTGACGCAGATTCAGGATTATCGTACCCAGGTCAAAGTCACCCGGATTGAGCAGGGCATTGGCGTCTGGCATATTTTCCTGGCCGATGGCACAAAACTGACGACCACACTGTTAATTGGCGCAGATGGGGCCAATTCCTTTGTCCGCGAACAGGCCTTTATTGATCTGGATGTGCTGGATTATCAGCAGGCAGGCATCAGTTGTGCTATCCGAACTGCCCAGCCGCATCAGCATGTGGCGCGCCAGATTTTTCTGGAAACCGGTCCGCTGGCATACCTGCCGATGAGCAGCCTCAAGCCTGAACAGGATGGCCATTGGCAATCTATTGTCTGGACGCTACCAGAGGATTATGCAGAAGAATATGCCGCGTTATCCGATCAGGAATTTACCCAGCTGTTGACCCGTGAAAGCCATCATATGTTGGGTCAAGTACTGGAAGCTACACCACGTGCCCGTTTCCCTTTAAAAGCCCGTGCTGCGCAGCACTATGTCGAGCCGGGACTGGCACTCATTGGCGATGCGGCGCATGTGATTCATCCACTGGCCGGGCAGGGCGTCAATATTGGCTGTCTGGATGCCGCAGTCTTGTGTGATGTTCTGCTGCATGACCGGGCACGTGGGGTCTGGGCGCATGAGCAGACCTTGAAGCGTTATGAGCATCGTCGTAAAGGTCAAAATGATGCAATGATGCACAGCATGTCTGCAATAGGCTGGCTGGAAACCACCCAGTTATTCCCGCTGGTCTGGGGACGTAATTTTGGCTTGAAGCAGGTTGAACAGCTGCCGGTGTTAAAGGATGCTTTTATGGCGCAGGCCAATGGTTTGCATCTGCTGAAAGACACGCGGTATGCGGTCTAGCTAGAAATAGTTATTTTTTAAACATTCATTAATACATGATTACGAATTTGGTTAAAAAAGATACGATTTTTTTGTCTTTACCTCTAGGCGAAAGGCGCAGAGATTGATAAATTTCTTCCTAATTGCATGACAACGTTCACCAGGACTCAATTGAGGTCATTTGCGGGGAGATTAAAATGACGGATATGAACGATTATGATGATGTAGAAGATACCACCGTCGATGACGATGAGGCAAAAGCGGCTGAAAAAGGTGCACTGGACAGCGAAGATGCCGTAAACGATGGTGATGTGGCGGAAGCAGAAACCTTAACCGTAACCGCTAAACAGAAGCAACGCCAAGCGTTAGAAGATGAAATTGCGGCCTTCTTGGCACGTGGGGGAAAAATTACTGAAGTCCCACCAGATGAGGCTGCACGCCAATAAGAAAAAAGCATCACTCCGGTGATGCTTTTTTTATTGCGAATCAACAGCCAGAATCAGTCATCATTGTTCTGGTTCAGTTCCAGCGCACGCTGATAGGCCACTTTTTTCTTGATTCCGGTTAAATCGGCGGCCAGTTGTGACGCTGCTTTCACCGATAAATCCTGCAATAGTCGGGTCAGCAGCTGATCCAGCTTTTCCTGCTCCAGATCTTTTTCCGCGGTTGCACCACCCACCACCAGTACAATTTCACCTTTTTGCTGATGATGATCAGCTTCAATAAAACTGACCAGCTCACCCAGCGTCATCTTCTTGATGGTTTCAAAGGTTTTGGTAATTTCACGGGCAAAACCGACCGGGCGCTCGGCCCCGAAAATATTGGCCATATCTTTAACGCTGTCCAGAATCCGGTGTGGCGCTTCATAAAAAATCAGGGTCGCAGTCTGGTCTTTAAGTTTTTCCAGACTCAAGATACGCTGTGACTGTTTTGACGGTAAAAAGCCTTCAAAGCTAAAGCGGTCACTCGGTAAACCAACCGCACTCAGCGCTGCAATTGCGGCACAGGCTCCCGGAACCGGAATCACCCGGATATTGTGTTCTTGGGCGGCGCGGACCAGTTTAAAACCGGGGTCGCTAATTAGCGGAGTACCGGCATCACTAATCAGGGCCATATTTTCGCCGTTCAGCAGGCGCTGAACCAATATATCAATTTTGTTACTTTCATTATGTTCATGGCACGCCGTTAACGGAGTTGATATATTATAGTGCTTTAATAATTGAGCGGAGGTCCGAGTATCCTCTGCCGCAATAATATTTACAGACTTTAGAACATCAATCGCCCGATAGGTCATGTCGTCTAAGTGCCCAATTGGGGTGGCTACAACAAATAACTGAGCACTCATTAGGTTTCTCCATGTTTAGGCAAATTATTAATAACAATAAAAGACAGCTTCAAAAAGTAATTATCACCACGGCGCTGTTGGGCGCGGGACTTTCAGTCGCCCAGGCCGAGGTTCTGGTCATTCTACCTGAATCGGGTCCTATGGCGCGAGCCGGTTTCAGTATTCAGCAGGGTTTTATGCACGCTTATCATGCATCGGGTGAGAAGATGCCGGTTAAATTGATTAATTCCGAGCAGCGCAAAATTGGTCCCTTGCTACGTCAGCATGTCAATGCCAAGACCCGGGTGGTGATTGGACCTTTGGCACGTGCCGATGTGGAACAGTTAATTGCGCTGCGGCCCAAAGTGCGCACACTGGCCTTAAACGAGGTGATCCAGCAGCATCCGCGGGTGTTACAGTTTAGCCTGTCAAAAAAAGATGATGCACAGACCTTAAAGCAGTTGTTCCAGAAAGATCAGATCAATCATTTATATATTCTGCGTGAACCCGGCACCGAAGCTGAACACGAACTGTTATTGATGTCTTTGGTGTCGCAGCTGGACTATCCGGTGGAGGTGGTGGACAGTCCGCCTAGGTGGCTGAAACGTCAGCAGGGGGTGTTATTGCTGGGTTCAAATGGCTGGATCAATCGCCAGAACAGGTTGCCCAAAAAGCGCTTATACAGCCTGGCCAATGCCGTCGAGTCACAGCAGCAGTTACCGCAAGGCCTGCAGTTTTGTGATGCGCCGGCCTTGTATCAGTCTCACTGGGCAGATGTACAGGCCGGAATTCAGGCAGCCAAGGCGGAACACTTTTCTTTTCAGCGGCTGGTGGCCTTTGGTGGAGATGCCTGGCAGATCGCCAATTATTATCTGAAACAGCCACAATTAAACCGCATTGAATTTGAAGGGCGAACCGGTTTAATCCGGATTCAGGACAACCAGATTCAGCGTATTCCGAAATGCTATGTGCAGCAGAAACAGCTGGTACAGATCCTGTAAATGGCCAGTCAGCGCGCGCGTCTAGGCCAGTGGGCCGAACAGCAGGCTGCAATGTTATTAGAGCAGCAGGGTTATCAGATTCTGGCGGCCAATTACCATTGCCGTTATGGTGAAATCGACCTGATTGCCCGGCAGGATCAGCAGCTGGTGTTTGTGGAGGTAAAGGCGCGATCTTTTAGCGATTATGGCCGGGCGGTGGAGGTGGTTTCCATCTCCAAGCAGCAAAAGCTGATAAAAACTGCGCTGACCTATTTGAGTAATTCTGCACAATTACAGGATTTTTATTGTCGATTTGATGTGATTTGTTTTGATTTTACTGAACAAATTGCAAAAACAGTACAGCAAGATTTTTCCAATTTCACGTATGATCTGCAATGGATTGAAAATGCTTTTACTTTTGATTCAGAGTTCATTAATCTTTGAAGAGAATTGAAGCAAAGATGCTTGAAAACAGAAATGAATAAGTAATGAGGAGTCTTGCTGAGTGTTAAATCGTATCGCAATCACAGTGCTGTGTGTGGCAAGTTTATCCGGCTGTGCAAGTTTTATTTCCAGTGGTACGGGTTCTGCACCTGTAGGAACGGAAAGTGGCGCACGCTCACTTGGCCAGGTCTTTATTGATAACTCCATTGAACGTACAGCAAAAATTAATTTATATAAGCTGGATGCCCGTTTTAAACAGTCACGCGTTAATATTGAAAGTTTCCACGGCAATGTATTGCTGACCGGTCAGGTGCCAGATGCACATCTGAAGCAGTTGGCGGAAGACAATGTCCGCGCCATGAGCGATGTCAAAACCGTACACAACTATATTACCGTGGGCAACCAGATTGGTTATAGCACCATCATGCAGGACACCACCGTGACCGCCAATACCCGTGGCCTGATTATGAAAGCGCCGGTGGTTTCTGACAGTAAAGTGCGAATTCACACCGAAGATGGCGTGCTGTATGTGATGGGCCGTTTGAATAATGCGGAAATCGCCGATTTAAATCAGGTGTTACAGCAGGTCGGTAATGTCACCAAAATTGTGACCTTAATTGATAATATTGAAGCCTCACAGGCCACATCTTCTGGTTTTGCCAGTCCGATGATGAATGTGCAGCCAGATGTACAAACCCCGGTCGCCATTGATCCGGACCAGATCGAGCCAACGAATGCGCTCTAAGTTGTTCCAGTTTAAAACGCAGCTGCAATATCGTCTGGTTCAGGCCAAAAGTGTATATCAGGAATTCCGTCTGTATGATTTTGGCAGTTATGCCCTGAACCGTTTGACTCCACGACAGGGCTATACGGTAGAGAACGATCTGGCTTATGGAGCGAATGAACGCCATCAGCTGGATTTGTACCGGACTGCCCAGCCACGTCCCCAGCAGCCGTTAATTGTTTTTGTCCATGGTGGTGCCTGGTCACGGGGTGATAAAAAAGATTATCGCTTTGTTGGAGAAGCTTTTGCCCAACAAGGTTTTGATGTTGCCGTCATTAATTATCAACTGGCGCCGCAGAATATTTTTCCGGTCTATATTGATGACCTGACTTTGGCACTGAACTATCTGCATGATCAGCAGGCAGAGTTAAGGATTAACACTGATCAGATTATCCTAATGGGGCACTCGGCCGGTGCGTTTAATATCATGTCGGTGCTGTATCATCCGCAGCCTTATGCGCTGAACTGCCGAGACAATATTCGGGCTGCGATTGGCTTGGCTGGTCCCTATCATTTTGACTATAAAGATGATCCGCTTTGTGCCGATGCATTTGATCAGACCATTCCTTATCATGATGTGATGCCGTATTACTTTGTGGAAAGTAATCACATTCGTCACTATTTGCTGGTGGCTGAGAATGACCAGATTGTGCATTTGAGTAATGCGGTTGATTTTGATCATGTGCTAAACAAGCATGGCAATCATAGTCAGCTGATCACCATTCCACGCACCGGGCATGTCAGTATTATGGGCTCGGTATCGAGTCTGTTTAGCCGTTATTTTAAGACCAAGCACACGATTATGCAGGCGCTGGAAGAAACGCTAAATTCCTGAGTAGCGTCTCTTTAGAGCCAGGCTTTGCTGTCGTCTGCGACGGCAGAGCCTTCGGTTACGTGTTTGATCATGGCATGGGCAATACTGCCTTTGAACGGAATATTCGGCAGTTGATCAAATTTAAAGAATTGCGCATCGCTGATTTCTTCTTCCTGTAACTGCAGTTCACCACCGGCATATTCGGCTTTAAAGGCAATCATCAGGTTGCTTGGAAAAGGCCAGGGCTGACTGGCCAGATACTGAATATTCTTTAGCTGGATACCGACTTCTTCCGCGGTTTCACGGCGTACCGCTTCTTCCAAGGTTTCTCCCACCTCAACAAAACCGGCAATCAGGCCATACATATTGGTGGTGTTTCGCGCATTTTTGGCCAGCAGAATTTCATCTTCACCGCGGGTAATGACGGTAATGACACAGGGTTGTACACGTGGATATTGGCGATACTGGCAGACCGGGCAAACCATGGCATATTCGGTGGCATGCGCTTCGGTTGGATGGCCGCAGTGGCTGCAAAAACGGTGATTACGACGCCATTCTAGCAACTGGATTGCACGGCTGGCCTGTTCAAATTCGGCACTGTTCCAGAACTGTAACAGCTGGCGAATTGGCAATAATTGATAGCCTTCAGGAATGGGCTCATCGGGGAGTAAGTCGCGGGCAATCACCTGATTGCCCGTAGACAGGTCACTTGCTAATTTTTCAACTCGGGGCAGTTGAAACTGTTTATCGACCAGCAGTTGCTGTTGGTGAAAAATATAGGCAAGTGAGAGTTCAGACATTAGGCTACAGCTTTCAGTTTTTCGCTACTTGCCAATGCTACATCAAACATCGACTGTAAAACAGGCTGTTTGTTTTTTAAATTGTCAATCAGCATGTCGGCACCGGCCAAGGTGTCTAACACGGCATTCAGCTCGTCACTACTGAGCGTTTCACTGGCTTCGCATTTACGATAGATAAAGTCAGCGGCAGTCAGCAGGGCCTGCTGGCCTTTTTCTTCATTCAGGAACAGCAGAGCACCGGCCACTTCACGCAGCTGGGTACAGGTGTTTTCCAATAAACGCACATCCTGATCCTGAACGTGCTGCACCAGAATCTGCTGGGCCAGATCAATTAAGGTTTTGGTTTCGCTCAGCAACACTTCATGCGCTTCATCTAAACGGTCCAGCGAAATGTGCATGTTGTTAACGCGCAGCTGTAAACGGCTAGAAGTATGATGACGCTCCAGCACCCCAATCGAGTTCATCGCCGACAAAATGGTGTTCATCAGCTGCTGGGCAAAGCTTTCTTCTTTGAGCACTTCGGCCTGACTCAAGGCGTCGGCCTGAACCAGCAGATCACGGTGGGCTTCATTCAGGTTCAGCACTTTAAAGATGTTGGCCAGATCTTTGAGCTTGGCTTGCAACTCCTGGGTTTTTTCAGGGGTCATGTTCTGGTAGTTGTATTCGATGTCATTGCGAATCTGCGCCATTTCGCTGGTCGCCAGAGCACTGATGGTCTGCATGGTTTCAAAATCCGGACCATACAGATGACGGCTGAAGACCTGTAACTGGGTGTCAGTCAGCAGGTCTTCACCAATATTCAGCTGTTCGCGGATGTGCTGGGCCACCTGATCTTCCTGGCTAATGCACAGGCTCAGGATGTTGGCCAGATCACTTAACTGGGCCTGGAAGCTGTCTGGTGCGGCAAAGTATTGACGCATATTCAGTTCAATACTGATTAAGGTGCGTAAACGTGGTTCATTCAGCAGCAGGTTATCAATCTGGTTTAACGCCACATAGACCAGATTCCAGTATTGTTGGCTTGGATGCTGGGCGGATAGACCGGCTAAATAGGTGCCGACCAGTTTCATGGCTTGCAGATCCAGCTCGGATTCTTCCTGCTTCAGCAGTTTGTACAGTGACAGTTTATACAGCTGATGCACATAGCCTGATTTTTCCAGACCGGGTGCTTGTGGCAATTTGAATTCCGGGTGAATACAGTCCAGCAGAGATTCAATATGCTGGCCTTCCTGGGTGAGTGGTTTACCCAAGGCACGTTCCAGACGGTTTAAGGTATCGAGCAGGAACTGTGGAATTTTAACTTCGCGCAGACAAATAAATTCGATGTAGCGCTTGAGCATGGTGGTGCCTTCACTTAAGGCAATCACGTCTTCAGTTTTAATTTGCGCCGGATTCCCCATAATCTTGCGCATTAATTCTGCTGAATATTGGGCAATTTTTGCCAGGCTCGACATATCAATCAGGGCCAGTACCTGGGCACATTGCTCAAACTGGTTAAGGGCATCATCAATCCCGAAAGGTAAAGTCTGATCTTCTGCCAAGGTGCTGACTGCGGATTCCACCAATTTGATTGAATTATCAACCTCATTTTTTATTATCAGTAACGCAGTCGGATCAAAATGAATAGAGGTTTGGTAAGACATGTATCTGCACCTTTCCTAGTGTTTTATCTGTTTATGGGCCTGCTGCAAAAACAGCAGACCTGTTTATCTTAACTATAACTGAACTAGGAACAGATTAAATACAAAAAATTACAATCGTCGGTTTTTTATTTGGCAAAAAAGCAGGGCTGTCCATGCTTTTCTTCAAATTGTTTGACCCAATTCTCATGTGCTTCCAGCTCTGCGGCGGAAGGCAGAATCACCGGCAATTCCACTTCAATGCTGCGACGACCCGATTCACCGCTTTGTTCTTCATGATGAGCTGACAGGGCATCCATATCAAAGGATACCTGGCCACCGGTCATGGCCAGATAGACATCGGCCAAAATTTCAGCATCGAGCAAGGCGCCGTGGAAGGTACGGTCACGCGCCGGAATTTCATAACGCTTCACTAAGGCATCGAGCGAGTTCTTTTGTCCCGGATGCTTGTTTTTGGCCATTACCAGGGTATCGGTGACTTCACACACCGCCGATAAATCGCCTAGACCACAGCGGTTAAACTCCATATCCAGGAAGTTCATATCGAAGGTGGCGTTATGCGCAATAATTTCCGCGCCTTTTAAATAGTCATACAGCACTGCAGCAATTTCGGCATACTTCGGCTTGTCTTTTAAAAACTCATCCGAAATACCGTGCACCACTTCCGATTCACCGACCGGTTTTTCCGGGTTGATATAAATATGAATCGAGCTGCCGGTCAGTTTGCGGTTGACCATTTCAATCGCGCCGACTTCAATAATCCGGTCACCATCCTGATAATAAAAACCGGTGGTTTCCGTATCCAGAATCAGCTGGCGTGGACCATAAGCCTGAACCGTGGCCGGGGTAATCACAATATGGGGATGCGATGACGTGTTTGCTGGCGCTGTTGCACTCTGGTTCTGGGTTTCATCTTGGATCAGGACTTCGTTCTGATTCGGGCTGTCATTTTGACTGAGGGTTTGCGTCACGGTAATGCTGTGCTGGGTCAGACTGAGATGATCCTCCTGCACCATTAGCAGTTCTTCTTCGACGTCAACGTCTAGTTGGCTGTCGTCTAGATCGAAGCCAAAAGGGTCGTCGAGCAACCAGTCAGATTCTGCTTTTTTTTTAGCCGTGCCCGGCGGGATGACTTCAGACTCAGCGCTTTTATCTTCAGTAATGATTTGTACCGGCGTTACTTTGACCTGCTGTGCAAATACCAGATCGGCCCCTTTGTTGGCCAGCTGATCGGCCATTTCATTGCCAGCATGGCCAGCGTGACCTTTAATCCAGTGCCATTCAATTTCACGACCCTGACAGATGGCATCCAGTTTTTGCCATAGGTCCGGATTTTTCACATCTTTCCAGTTTTTCTTTTTCCAGCCGGCAATCCATTCGGTTATGCCGCGTTTGACATAGTTGGAATCGGTCCAGAGAATCAGTTTGGCCTCTGCCGGGCAGAACTGAATGCCTTCAATGGCTGCCGTCAGCTCCATACGGTTGTTGGTGGTTTCCAGTTCCCCGCCATAGAGTTTGTGCTGCTGGGTTTCTGTAATGACATATGCACCCCAACCGCCCAAGCCAGGGTTTCCACGACAAGCACCATCCACATATAGTGTGATTGTTTGAGACATAAGCCAGATCCAAAAAGAGCCAAATAAAAACCGAGCCGCTATTGTATAACGCAATTGCAGATCAGAAACGCCGAAGACGTCAATTTTTTAATTTCTTGTAACATTTATATTAGAATCGCGCTAGAGTAAAACCTTGTGTCGTAGTGATGCTTCACTACAATGTCAAATCTAAAAAATAATTTATAGACGAGTTGTTTGGATTTCCTATGTATAAACCAACCACACGCATGTGGCAGCCTATGGTCCCGGCACTATTTAAAATTACAGTTTTGGGTTCAGCGCTGGCCGCGCTCGGCATCAGCACCGGCTGTACCTCTACACAAAGTGCCAGCAAAGCGTCAACGTCGAGTCAGGTTGGTTCAGGTTATCTGGACGCCAGCAGTTTAGATTCACTGGAAGATTTATTGTCGGCCACCGACATGCGCGCGGTAGAAGGCGACCGTTTACTGATTTTAAAACACGGTGATGTCTGGAAGCGTATGACCGTAGGTTTCAAAATGGATCTGGAACACTGGAATCCGCGTATTGAAGCGCAGCGCGGCTGGTTTATTTCACGTCAGCCGTATATTGACCGTTTAAGTGCGCGTGCTTCACGTTATCTGTATCACACAGTTAAAGAAGCCGAGCGCCGTGGCATGCCGACCGAACTGGCATTATTACCAGTCATTGAAAGTTCGTACGACCCGGCAGCAACCAGTAGCGCTGCTGCAGCCGGTTTATGGCAGTTTATTCCAAGTACCGGACGTATTTATGGTCTGAAACAGACCCCGCTGTATGATGGCCGCCGTGATGTGGTCGAATCGACCCGTGCTGCCTATGAATTCCTCGGTAGCCTGTATAACCAGTTTGGTTCCTGGGAGTTGGCTCTGGCCGCTTATAATGCCGGACCGGGCCGTATTCAGCAGGCGATTAACCGTAACAAGGCTGCCGGTTTACCGACCGATTACTGGTCACTGAAATTGCCACAGGAAACCATGAACTATGTGCCGCGTTTCCTGGCAGTGGCGCAAATTATTAAAAATCCAGGTGCCTACGGGGTGCGTTTGCCGCCAATTGCCAACCGTCCCCATTTCCGTGAAGTGACGGTCGGAGCGGTGAATTTAAATGATGTGGCCAATATTACTGGTCTTAGCCGTGCCGAGTTATATGCACTGAACCCGGGCCATCGTACTGACCGAATTGACAGTGCCAGCCCGATGCGGATTCTGATTCCAGCCGATTTAAGCCCAACAGTCGATGAACGTCTGAAAAACCTGCAAGGTGGTGGATTGCTGGCCAGCAACACTCGTCCTAGTGTGACGACGCAGACCACGACCAGTGCCCCAGCTACAAAAACCACCACACCCGCTTTGACGGCCAGTGTGACTCAGCGTACTGCTACGACTACACCAGCGAGCACAGCCAAAACTGCTAGCAGCACGACTACAACCAGCACCAAACGGATCAGTACGCCACGCGGTTCATCGGCTTTGGCCTCTTTTGCGGCCAATTCAGATATTCCAAGTGCTCCACGTATTCCGGTGGCCATTACCCCGGCACAGAATATTCAGCCGGTGAAGGTCGAACCGCCAATTTCAGCAGCAGAACGTGAACAGATTCTGGCGGCAGTGAAAACTGAAGACCAGAACAAAACGGTAGAAGAGGTGTTGCAGCCGGTGGCCTCTCAGGCTGAACAGGCGCAGGTGGTGGCCGAGTTAAAAGAAATTGCACCACAAGGCACTGAAATTGTCGATCCTTATGATGGCAAAATTAAGCTGACCGCGATTCAGACCAGTCTGTCGGTGGCCGAGCAGCAAGGCAAAGAGCTGACCAAAGGTTTTGCTTACCCGAAAAGTGTCGCGGATAGCACCCGTCCAGATTCAGATGAAGCCCAGCGGAACCAGGGCAAGAACGTAATCAAGACCGACACTGAAGTGGTGGTGGTGCCGCCAAAAGGCAAGCGCAGTACCTATACGGTACAGGCCGGCGATACCCTGGTGCTGATTGCCATGAAAAATGGGGTGAACTGGCGTGATGTGGCAAAATGGAACCAGATTGATCCAAACTCGACTTTATATGCCGGTACCACCATCTATTTATATGATGCCAAACCACAAGCTGCCGCGCCAGCCAAAGCCAAAGAGCAGCCGGAATCTTATGTAGTTAAAGCTAACGATACCTTAACCGGCGTGGCCAATCAGTTTGGTTTATCGGTCAAGCAATTGGCGGATTATAATAATCTGAACACAAGCAGTGGCCTGTTTGTCGGCCAGAAGCTGAATCTGCAAGAAACAGCAGAGATGCGTGCCAAGGCAGCTGAGCAGAAAGCGGCTGAAACCAAAGTGGCCACGCAAAGCTATACGGTGAAGCGCGGTGAATATCTGAAACTGATTGCGGACCGTCATGGCTTGTCCAATGCAGAACTGGCAGCCTTAACTCCGGGTCTGACTGCGGGCAGCAGTTTGCTGGTTGGACAGCGGATTAATGTGCCTGTAAGTGACTCAAAAGCCGAAGCAAAAACTGAAACGGCCGCAGAGAGTCGTCGTGCAGCGCCAAGTACGTCAACAGCTGAGATTAAAACGGAAAACTATACTGTCCAGCGCGGCGACACCTTATCGAGTGTGGCCGCACAAAGCAAAATGAGTCTGGCTGATCTGGCCGCCTTAAACCAGATTTCGACCAATACCGGCCTGCGAATTGGGCAAACTTTAAAAATTCCCGCCGGTTCGACCATCCCGGATAGTTATACAGTACAGTCGGGAGATACCTTAACTGCCATTGCCAACCGCTATAACCTGAGTCTGGAGCAGATTGCCAGTTTAAATGGCATCAGCCGGACTGCCGGTTTACGTACCGGCCAGCGCCTGAAACTCAGCGGTGAGCCAGCGCTAGTGGAAGAAAGTAAGGTCAGCACAACTGCGGCAAACTCTGATATTCATATTGTAAAATCGGGTGAGACCTTAAATAGTATTGCGCGTAAATATCATTTGCAGCTGAACTATCTGGCCGCACTAAATGATCTGCCACGTACTGCTGCACTGCGGATTGGCCAGCGTTTAAAAATTGAAGGTGATCTGGACAGCAGTAGCAACCGTGCCGCGGAAAGTGCAGCGGTGAGCACCGCCAGCACGGGTAAAGCAACCGAAGCCTATACCGTTAAAGCCGGTGAGTCCTTAAATGCCATTGCCAGCCGTACCGGTATTTCGGTCGCTGAACTGGCGGCCTTGAATGGCCTGAGTCCGCGTGCCGGTTTAAGAGTGGGACAAACCCTGCAATTGCCAAAAACCATGACAGAATATAAGGTCAAGCGCGGTGATACCCTGATTGGGCTGGCCAGCCGTTATGGTCTGGAAACCAGTGAACTGGCTGATATGAACGAGATTAAACCGAATACGCAGCTGCGTATTGGAGAGATCATCAAGGTTCCGAACCTGTAATTGCCGGGCACAAGGAGTCGTGACCGCATGAACAGATCTTTATATGGCTTGAGTGCTGTGGCAACAGCACTGGCCTTGACCTCAAGCTGGAGTTGGGCTGCGCTGCAGACCACGCCGTATATCGCGCTGCACAGCAGCCCGAAATACAGCCAGCTTGCGGCCATGCCCTATGCCAATCCGCAAGCACCGAAAGGTGGCATACTGAGTCAGTCCAGCAATGGCACTTTTGACAACCTGAACAGCATGAACGGTAAGGGCAGTGCGACCGATGGGGTGAATTATCTGTTTGATTCGCTCATGACCAGCTCGCTAGATGAGCCGGGGGTGATGTACCCACTGCTGGCAGAAAAAGTGACTTATGATCCGAAGCAGACCAAGTTTGTCATTTTTCATCTGAATCCAAAAGCACGTTTTAGTGATGGCACCCCGGTTACCGCGGCTGATGTCAAATTCAGTTTTGATACCTTCCAGAGCAAATCTAATCCGGGTTTGCAGATGTATATTGCCGATTTGGATAAAACCGAGGTCTTATCCAGACATCAGGTCAAAATGACCTTTAAATCCGATAACAACAGTGAAATGCCGCTGATTTTATCGGCCTTACCGATTTATTCCCAGAAAGACTGGCAGGGCAAGGACTTTAGCCGGATTACCTTGCAGCCGATGCTGGGGTCAGGCCCGTATCTGATTGAACGGATTGATGCCGGACGCAGTATTACTTATAAGCGCAATCCGAACTATTGGGGCAAAGATCTGCCGGTAAATAAGGGCCGTTATAACTTTGACCGGCTTAAATTTGTCTATTACCGCAATATGGATGTGGCCTTTGAAGGCTTTAAGTCGGGCCAATACACGCTGCATGAAGAATATACCGCGCGCAAATGGGTGACGGAATATCAGTTCCCGGCAGTGAAAGCGGGGATGGTGGTGAAATATAAGTTCCGGCATGAAAACCCGGTACCAACACAAAGTTTTGTGTTTAATACCCGGCGTTCACCGATGCAGGATATTCATTTCCGTCAGGCGCTCAGCCATGCCTATGATTTTGAATGGCAGAATAAAGCCCTGTTTTACGGACAGTATCAGCGTTTGCAAAGTTATTTTAGCAATAGCGAACTGGAAGCCAAAGGTCGTCCAAGCGCGGCGGAGCTGGCACTGTTAAAGCCGTATTTAAAACAGTTGCATCCGGTGCAGCGTCAGGGGGTGCTGGCCAACTGGAAATTCCCGGTCAGTGATGCCAGCGGTTTTAACCGCAGCGGTCTGCTCAAAGCCCGGCAGATCCTGCTGAATGCCGGCTATCGCTTCAAGGATGGCCGTTTGCTTGATCCGAAAGGCAACACCATCCAGCTGGAATTTTTAATTCATCAGGATGGCTTGCAGCGTACTTTAATGCCTTTTGTGCGCAATTTAAAACGTCTGGGGATTGTGGTGAATATCCGTCAGGTCGATGTGCCGCAATATATTGAACGGATGCGCCGGGCAGAATTTGACTTAAGCACCATGGTCTTGCCACAGTCCTTAAGTCCGGGCAATGAACAGGCGCAATTCTGGAGCAGCACCGCGGCAGATCAGCCGGGTAATTATAATTATGCCGGCATCAAGAATCCGGTCATTGATGACATCATTCAGAAAATTATCTACGCGCCTGACCGCCAGCAGCTGATTGTCCGGACCAAAGTGCTGGACCGTTTATTACGCGCTGGTTATTACCAGATTCCGACCTATGGCAAAGGCGAGCACTGGCTGGCCTACTGGAATATGTACCAACAACCGAAAATAAAACCAAAACTTTCCATTGGACTTGATTACTGGTGGAGTGATGCAGCCGGGGCGCAAAAAGTAGCCCAGTATCTGCGTAAACAATAAGCTGGCTTTGCCACAAGGATGCTGAGCGCATGGGAACCTATATCCTGAAACGTGTGTTGCTGATTATTCCCACACTGTTTCTGATTTTGCTGATTAACTTTATTGTGATCCAGATTGCCCCGGGCGGTCCGGTCGAGCAGGCAATTCAGCAGGCAGAAGCCTTTCAGGGCATGGGCGGGAGTGGCAGTGCCGAAACTGCTGCGGCCGGTTCAACGCCCTATCAGGGCGCCAAAGGTCTAAGTGATGAAATGGTGGCTAAAATTGAAGCGCAATATGGGTTTGATAAACCAATTCATGAGCGTTTCTGGCTAATGCTGAGCAGCTATCTGCAATTTGATTTTGGCACCAGCTTTTTTAAAGACAAGCCGGTGACCCAGCTGCTGTGGGAAAAACTGCCGGTATCGCTGTCTTTAGGATTGTGGAGCACCTTGCTGATTTATCTGGTGTCTATTCCACTCGGGATAAAAAAAGCCCGTCAGCATGGTCTGATCTTTGATAAAGCCACGTCTATTTTGCTGGCCATTGGCTATGCCATTCCGGCCTTTGCTTTTGCGATTTTATTGATTGTATTTTTTGCCGGTGGTTCCTATTTTCAGTGGTTCCCGCTACAGGGATTGGTCTCGGAAAACTTCGATCAGCTGAGTCTGCTGGGTAAAATCAAAGACTATTTCTGGCATATGACCTTGCCGCTGCTGGCGATGGTGATTGGTGGATTTGCCGGGTTGACCTACTTAACCAAATACTCGTTTATGGAAGAACTGAATAAACAGTATGTGCTGGCGGCACGCTCCAAAGGCCTGACCGAATCGCGGGTGCTGTATGGCCATGTTTTTCGTAACGCCATGCTAATTGTGATTGCTGGCCTGCCGGAAGCATTAATTGGGATTTTCTTTGTCGGTAACCTGTTTATTGAAATTATTTTTAACCTCGATGGTCTGGGATTGCTGGGCTTTGAAGCGATTGTACAGCGTGATTATCCAGTAATTTTTGGCACCCTGTTTATTTTTACCTTGTTAGGATTAGTCCTCAGACTGATCAGCGATGTGCTGTATCAGGTCATTGATCCACGGATTAATTTTGAATCACGGGGGGCCAAATAATGTCTCCCTTGATGCAGGCGCGGCTCCAGCGTTTTAAACAGAACCGGCTGGGATTTGGCTGTTTTATCGCCTTTGCTCTGATTTTTATTTTGTCCTTAGCGGCCGAGCTGATCGCCAATGACAAGCCGCTGCTGGTCAAATATGAAAACAGCTTATATATGCCGGTGTTCAAGGCTTATCCTGAAACCACTTTTGGCGGGGTCTTTGAAACCGAAGCAGAATATAAGGACCCGGCCGTGCAGCAGCTGATTCAGGACCAGGGCTGGGCCATCTGGCCACTGATTGAATATTCTTATCAATCGCCGAATTTAGAGCTGGCTGTGCCGGTGCCGTCACCACCGACCAGCGATAACTGGCTCGGGACCGATGATCAGGGCCGAGATGTACTGGCGCGGATTCTCTATGGCCTGCGGGTATCACTGCTATTCGGATTTGCCTTAACGCTGGCCTCTGCTGCACTTGGCATTATCGTCGGGGCGATACAGGGCTATTATGGCGGCTGGGTCGATTTGCTGGGACAGCGGATTCTGGAAGTCTGGGGTGGTTTACCAATGCTGTTCATGGTAATGATTCTGGTCAGTATGTTTAGCCCAAGCGTGTACTGGCTGTTTCTGATTATGCTGCTGTTTGGCTGGCCGACCCTGGTTGGACTGGTCCGGGCCGAATTTTTAAGGGCACGTAATTTTGATTATGTCCGTGCTGCCCGCGGTCTGGGTGTGAGTGACCGTACCATCATGTTCCGGCACATCTTGCCGAATGCCATGAGTTCGAGTCTGTCGCAACTACCTTTTATGCTGACCGCGAATATTACCGCGCTGACTGCACTGGATTTCCTCGGCTATGGTTTGCCGCCCGATGCCGCATCGTTAGGCGAACTGCTGTTACAGGGCAAAAATAATTTAAATGCGCCGTGGCTGGCATTGTCGGGCTTTTTTACCCTGGCGATTGTTTTATCTTTACTGATTTATATTGGAGAGGCGACCCGTGATGCATTCGATCCAAGACGCCAGTAAGCGCACGCCGGTGCTGACGGTACAGCAGCTCCAGATTCAGCATCAACAGCAGCTATTGGTGCACAATTTAAGTTTTGAATTGCACGCTGGCGAAACGCTGGCGCTGGTCGGTGAAAGTGGTTCGGGTAAATCGGTGAGTAGTCTGGCCTTGCTGGGCTTGTTGCCGAGTCAGCTACAGATTCAGGGGCAGGCACTGTTTCAGGGGCAGGATCTGCTACAGCTGAATCCGGTACAACTACGCCAGATTCGCGGCCAGCGCATTGCCATGATTTTTCAGGAGCCGATGACGGCATTAAATCCGCTGCATCGGGTGGAAAAAATTATTGGCGAAAGCCTGCTGTTACAGGGGCATTCCAAGGCGGAAACCCGGCAACGCATGCTGCAATTGCTGCAAGATGTTGGCATTCCCCAGCCGGAAGATAAACTGAAGCGTTATCCGCATGAACTGTCTGGCGGGCAGCGCCAGCGGGTGATGATTGCCATGGCCTTGGCGCTTGATCCGGACATCCTGATTGCCGATGAACCGACCACTGCGCTGGATGTAACTTTACAGGCGCAAATTCTGGATCTGCTGCAAAGCTTACAGCGCAGCCGGCAGATGGCCATGATTTTAATCAGCCATGATTTGAATCTGGTGCGGCATTATGCCGATCAGGTCATTGTCATGAACAAAGGCCAGGTCGAGGAGCAGGGGCCGGTTGAACAGGTCTTTCATGCGCCGCAGCAGGCCTATACCCGGGAACTGCTGCATCATGATTTTGGTCAGGCTTTACAGGTAGAGGCGACTCAGCCTTTATTGCAACTGCAACAACTGGGTGTGAAGTTTCCCATCAAGCAGGGTTTACTCAATCGGGTCAAAGATTATTTTGTCGCGGTGGAGCCGCTGGATTTAAATCTGGCCCAAGGCGAATCCATCGGTATTGTCGGGGAAAGTGGTTCCGGTAAAAGCTCGCTGGCGCTGGCGATTTCGCGTTTAACTGCCAGTGAGGGAAAAATTGATTTGCTGGGCCAAGACTTGAACCAGCTTTCGGAAAAGCAGCTGCGGCCATTACGCAGTGAATTTCAGATTGTATTTCAGGACCCGTTTAGCAGCCTGAATCCGCGTTTAAATGTCGAGCAGACCATTGGCGAAGGGTTGGCCTTACAAAAGCTGTCAGCATCCGAAATTCAGCAGCGTATTGATCTGGCACTGGAAAAAGTTGAATTGCCGGTCAGTTTTAAAACCCGTTATCCGCATGAACTATCCGGTGGACAGCGGCAACGGATTGCACTGGCACGTGCGCTGGTGCTGAAACCGAAACTGCTGATTCTGGATGAGCCGACCTCGGCGCTGGACCGCACCACACAACGCGCCATCGTTAAACTGTTGCGGCGTTTGCAGCAGCAGGAGCAGATGAGCTATCTGTTTATCAGCCATGATTTGCAGGTGGTCAAGGCCTTGTGTCAGAAGGTATTGGTGCTGAAACATGCCAAGGTGATGGAATTCCAGCGTACTGAAGATCTGTTTGCACAGCCACAAACTGACTATACCCGGCAGCTGATTCAGGCCAGTCAATACTAAGCGGTAACGATTTTTGACAATACGAGTTGTCAAAATCTGCTTGACCATTGGGGTAATTCAATGGAGTATTTGCTCTAGACCACAATGTCAGGATTGACCAATGAGCCAGATTGCAGATCAGCTTCAAATTAGAAAGACCACATTTAAAAACCGCATCATTAAAGGCGCTATGAGTGAGGCGCTGGCCAATACGGCTGGTCAGCCGAACCAGTTACATTTGGGCTTATATGAGGCCTGGGCCAAGGGTGGGCTGGGCTGTGCCATTACAGGCAATGTCATGGTGGATATTCGCGCCAAAAATGAACCGGGCGTGGTGGCCATTGAGTCAGAACGTGATCTGGCCAAGTTGCAACAGTGGGCACAGATTGGCAAGCAGTATGGCATGGTGCAACTGGTGCAGCTGTCGCATCCGGGACGGCAATGTCCGAAAGGCCTGAACAAAGAAACCGTCGCGCCTTCCGCCGTACCGTTTAGCCCGGCCTTGGCCACCACCTTTGGCACACCGCGTGAACTGCGTGAAGATGAGATTCTTGATATTATCCAGCGCTTTGCCCGCGCAGCGCAGATCTGTGAGCAGGCCGGTTTTGAAGGGGTGCAGCTGCATGGCGCACATGGCTACTTAATCAGCCAGTTTTTATCACCCCTAACCAATAAACGTCAGGATCGTTGGGGTGGTTCGATTGACAACCGGATGCGCTTTTTGCTGGAAATTTATCAGGCGGTGCGCGCCGCGACCTCTGACGATTTTATTATTTCGGTCAAGCTGAACTCGGCGGATTTCCAGCGCGGTGGTATTAGTGAGGAAGATGTGATTCAGGTCTTTAAAGCGATTGATGCTGCCGGAATTGACCTGATTGAAGTATCGGGGGGGACTTATGAAGCACCGGCTATGGCTGGAGTGAAAGCGGAAAAACGCAAAGCCTCAACTCTGGCGCGTGAAGCCTACTTCTTGGAGTTTGCAGAACGGATCCGTCAGGAAGTTCGTTGTCATTTAATGGTGACCGGCGGTTTCCGGACCGTACAGGGCATGAATACGGCACTGGCCAGCGGCGCCTGTGATTTTATCGGGATTGCTCGCCCATTTGCGGTGGAGCCAGATCTGGCGCATCGTTTGCTGGCAGGGCAAGATGTGCGTTATGGTGTCGATAAAATTAAGACCGGCATTCCACTGGTCGATAAAATGGCGATTATGGAAATTATCTGGTATGCCGCGCAGTTTAAGGACATTGCCCAAGGCAAACAGCCGAATCCAAAACTCTCGCCTTTAAAAGTATTTTTTAAATATTTAAAAGGCAATTTGACCGCGGTAATTAAAGGGCAGATTAACTCGCGTAAATCGGCCTAAACAGAAATGGGGAATGAGGGTGATCCATCCCGATTCCCTATCTACGCTTTATTCAGCCTTTTTGAGCATTTCCATCCATATTCACAGGAGATTGTATGAAGTGGATGAGGATCTGGGTGCAGGTGGTATGACTGTTTTAAACGGGTGATAGTATTTTTCCTAGCTCCCGTTCTGTACAAATAAAAAGTTGCAGCAATAAAAAAGCCCAAGTCGCAATGCTTGGGCTTTTTTATGAATCACGTGTGTGACCCGAATATGGCGTCCCTACGGGGATTCGAACCCCGGTTACCGCCGTGAAAGGGCGATGTCCTAGGCCTCTAGACGATAGGGACAGTGCAGAAGAATATTTTAAACCGCTTCTTTTGATTGGAAGGAGTGGCGTCCCTACGGGGATTCGAACCCCGGTTACCGCCGTGAAAGGGCGATGTCCTAGGCCTCTAGACGATAGGGACTTAATAAAATATTACTTCTGAAATTGGCGTCCCTACGGGGATTCGAACCCCGGTTACCGCCGTGAAAGGGCGATGTCCTAGGCCTCTAGACGATAGGGACGTTTCAGAGGTGGGCGTATATTAGGGTGAAAAAAGGAGGGTGTCAAACGCTTTTCTACAATTTTCTGGCTGCAAGGCTTTTAAGCGAATAAATTTAGAACAATTTGCATAAATCAGGTGAAAATTCCCTCAATTTAAGCACTTTCTAGCAGTAACTCGACCAAGGCCTCTAAGACTTGGGGATGCTGTAAATAGCCATAGACTTCATGAGGACGATCTACCGGAGTTTGTACCTGCTGGTTCAGAATGGCCGGTTTAAAATGAAACGGTGGTTCCGACAGTGGAAAGGCGGTCAGAAAATCATCCGGAGAATAAAAATTAATCCAGTCGCCATGCAGGGCAGTGGGGCGCTGAATCGGCTGTTGTAAATGCTCCTGAATCACCCGAAAGGCCAGCGGCGAACCGAGGGTAATAAAGCGTGCAATATTCAGTTCCGGATACTGAATTAACAGATTATAGGCAATTACCGTGCCTAAGGAATGCGCCAGAATAATATGGGTGTCATCCTGACAGAGCTGGGCATAAATCCGGCTGTGTACCTCTTGAATAAAATGCGGATCGGCCAGGTATAAATAGGCTTCGACCAGAAATTTATGCAACAAGCTGGCATACAGTTTGGGAAAATAATTGATCAGCCGGGCAAAATCACGCAGTGCAATATCCCGGCTTAAGGCACTGAGCCATTTCAGTTTCTGGTTAAAGTTGAGCGCATCATAGACTTGCAGATGCGGAATATTGCAATCGCCGGGGCGATGTTCTTCCACCATTGTGGTCGGTTTTTGGATTTTGACTGGATGTAGCAGTGGAAAATGCGGCCAGTGCTGCGGCATCAGGGTGCTGGCATTTAAAGTATTTTGCAGATGATGTTTGGAGAGCAGATCGCCATAAAACGGCATGCAGATGGCCTGTTTTAAATCGGCAAAAAATGGGACTGCTGGCTGCGTTTTAAACCCTGCTCCAGTATTGATAACCACAGTCGACGCAGTGAATCGGCAGTCTGGTGTTGCTGATTCATCCCATGAATGCAAATAATATTCATTGTAGGGCCAGCATGTGAATAAGAATGGCTTTATTTAACAGTATAGATAAAAAAAGAGCGGCCGGGGCCGCTCTTTACTGCAAATCCTGATTAGATTTTTTTATGATAAAAACGGTAATAGCTGATATAGCAGGCTGCAATAAAGATTAAACAGCCAAAGAAACTGATGCGCATGGATGGATCAAACACCATACTCAAACAGGTAATCAGACAGAATACAAAGCCCAGAATTGGCACAATCGGGAACAATGGTGCGGCAAAGCCCAGCTCTTTCACGCTACGACCCTGTTTATACCATTCACGGCGGAAGTTGAAATGACTTAAGCAGATACTCATCCAGACCACCACCATGGTAAAGGCCGCAATACCGAGCAGGTTGGTAAAAATCAGCTCAGGTGCAAACTGCTCAGACAGCAAGCCTGGCATTGCGCCCAGCATGGTGACCATCACTGCCACATAAGGAATACCACGCGAGTTGACCTTGGAGAAAACCTGCGGCAACTGCTTCTGATACGACAATGACCACATCATCCGCGATGCTGCAAACAAACCTGAGTTGGCGGCAGACAGTAAGGCGGTAATAATCACGAAGCGGATAATATCTTCTGCGTATGGAATCCCGATGTGCTGGAACACGGTCACAAATGGACTGCTACTCACGCCCTCAGCGGCCAGACCGGCTTCCTGATGCGGCAATAACGCAGTCACAACCAGAATGGTTCCGACAAAGAAAATCAGCAGGCGGAAAATTGCGGTGTTGATGGCTTTTGGAACGTTTTTGGCCGGGTCTTTGGTTTCACCAGCGGCCACACCAATCAGTTCGGTGCCAGAGAAGGCAAAGTTCACAATCAGCATGGTGGTGAAAATCGGGAATAAACCTTCCGGGAACCAGCCCTGTGCGGTTAAATTGCTAAACAGCGGCGCAGATTCATAGCCCTGATAGCCGATCACGCCGAAAATGGCCAGCAGACCGAGCAGAATAAAGGCCACCACGGTCACGACTTTGACCAGTGCCAGCCAGAATTCGGATTCAGCAAACCAGCGGCTAGACACCATATTTAAGGTAAAGACAAATACCCCAAAAATAATGGTCCATAACCACATCGAGATGTGCGGGAACCACTCCTGCATCAGCAGGGCGGCTGCGGTAAATTCAGTCCCCAGGGTGACTGACCAGGTTAGCCAGTACAGCCAGGTGACGGTATAGCCTGTTCCGGGTCCAATATAACGTTTGGCATAAGCACCAAAAGAACCGGATTCAGGCATATGGACAGCCAGTTCGCCCAAACACAGCATAACCATGTAAGCGATCACGCCGCCCAGAAAATAAGCAAGAATGGCACCTACAGGCCCCGTTTGTGCAATGACTTCACCCGAACCTAAAAATAAACCAGTTCCGATTGCACCACCAAGTGAAATCATAACCAGATGTCGAGTACTCATAGCGCGTTTTAAAGGCGCAGAATTGCCCTGATGCGTAGCATCATTCGGAGAATGAGATGTCTGCATAAGAGTAGGAGAATAAAAGAATAGAGAAGCAGGCTATTGTAGAGAAAAACTACAAATCTGCAATCAATAATCAAAACAATTGGGTTAGAAGTAATCGTCTGGCGCGATTTAGATGGCGTCCCTACGGGGATTCGAACCCCGGTTACCGCCGTGAAAGGGCGATGTCCTAGGCCTCTAGACGATAGGGACGTTGCGAGGTGAGGGCTATATTAGGGATTTGCCTCAAAGATGTCAATTTGATGACGGGAATAATTCCACGATTTGGATTTATTTGTCTAAAAAGTATCTGTTTAGGCTGTTGGAAAATTTATCGTTTGATGATGGCCACCCGGTTTTTAATAAGCACTTCAATCTGCACCGTATTTTAACCCATGAGCATCTGCACGACTCATCGCACCGGAGATAAAAAAGACCACATTTAGTGGTCCGGGGTTTGGTACTCAGGCGCTTGTGGTTGCGGCGCGGCCTGTTCAGCCGGTGCGGGCGCTTGTGGTGCTTTGCTATCACGCGACACAATGTACAGATAAAGCGCCGAAGGCAGCAAAATAATCAGAACCAGGAAAATCTTTTTTAACATTGTCTTATAAAAAAAGCATGGGAAATTACTGCAATTATAGCGGATGCACAGTCTAAAAGTGCAAGCCTGTGCATATTTCCACGCTAGAATTTAAAGGTCACATCGGCAATAAACTGCCGGCCAATGTCGGGCTGGGCGCTGCCGCTGCTGTCAATAAAGCTGTTGGCGCGGTTGGTGACATTGTTAATAGTCAGACCCAAAATGGTTTGAGTATTTTTAAAAGATGGAATCCGGTAGCTGGCTTTTAAGTCCCAATAAAACTTGTTCTGGGTGGTGTACGGCGTATAGGCATCATGCTGCACGCCCTGTGCGTCGGTATAGCCTTTGGCCTCACGTTTTAGGGCATCAACTTTACCCTGATAACTCAGGAAATGGCTGAGCGTTAGCGGCAGGCGGTCAAACTGCATCTCCCAGTTCAGACGCACGGTCCACGGCACATGAAACTCATGGGCAGGGCGATCCTCGGCATCAATCAGTTGCCCCTTATAATAGACTTGCGGGGTGGCGGTCAGAATATCGGTACTGTCGTAATGATCAAAATTGCGCGTGGTTTCGGTATAGTCTGCATTCAGGGCCAGACGATGCTGTGCACCTAAAAATGCCAGTGGCGCCAGGTTGCGGATGGAAAGTGAATAAATATCGGATGCAGAGCGACCGCGATTGTCATAGCTATAACTCAGATCTTCCAGATTCATTTTAGTTTTACGTAACTGGTCCTGATTGTCACGGTTGACCCATTTCAGGCTGAGTGCGGTATTGTTCAGTTTGGAACTCAGGCCGAGTACGGTTTCATCGCTATACGGGGTTTGTAGCTTGGAGCGATAGGTGAAACTGGTCTTTCCTGCAGTTTTGGGTGTCCAGCCTTGTTCCAGCTGCGCGCGTGTATATTTTTGCTCAAACTGGTCAATCCGGTCATTCAGTTCATTCACAAATGCATTTAGCCCGTAATAGCGGTTCCAGCCACCCAACAGGATTAAGCGCTCATTACCAAAAGGACGGATTTCTAGTGCGGTTCTGGGGGCAACATTGTTCTGTTTGTGAATGGAGTCATAGTCATTCCGGAAGCCAAGGGTCGCGCTCAGATACTGATTCCAGTGAATCTGGTCTTCAATAAAGGCATGCCAGCGATCCTGACGGATATCCAGCTGACCGGTATAATAGCTGGTTTTGCTACTTAAATACTGGCCCTGATATTTACCATCCAGACTCGGTGCAGTATCACAGGCATCATAACTTGTACCATTATCAGACTGGCAGTCGGCACCGTTTAAATTTAAAGGCGTAGCATATACGTGGGCAGTTTCAGGACGTTGCCAGTAAGCAGCATAATGGCCATAGCCGGCCCCGATTTTAAACTGATGCCGCAAAGATGCGGTTTCAATCGGCTCAAACAGGGCTTTAATGGTGTATTCCAGCCGGCTTTCTTGCTGGTTTAAGGCGCCCATATGACCTTCAAAGCTATATTTGTCCTTGCCCCAGTTTTTGCTGCTCGAGTTGAGCCAGCTATAGTGATTCTGGGCAGCCTGACGTCCCGCTTGCTGGCGTTGATAGTTCAGCTGCTGGGTCAGCAAGACACTGTCGAGCTGGTTGTTCAGATTAAAATACAGGTTCTGGCTGTTCGAGTGCTGGGTCGATTCAGAATCACGGATATTGGATTTAAAATACAGTCCATCATTTTCCAAAAAGCTCGCACCCAGCTTAAACGAAGTACGTTCAGAGGGATCATAAAATAATTCCACACCGGCATTGCGGGCCTGACGCTGCTGTTCAAATTGCCCTGATTCGGCAAAATCTGTTTTTAAGGGAATGGCTGAATGCCGGTATGAAGCAAAGGCATTAAAACCCCATTGCTCACTGAGCCGACCATAACTGTTCAGGCTGATGCCCTGTTTGGTGAAGTAGGGCTGTGCCGACTCATCGGTCGAATCTTCAAAAGCATCCCGGCTGTCCTGAGAGGGGAAATTGACTTTTGACCAGGCATCTGAGGTGTAGTCATAACTGAGCGAACCGTGAATTTTGCCAATTTCAGTTTGCGGAGCGCAGGTTTCGGCAGAAACCACGCCGCCGGTAAATTCTCCATATTCCGCCCCGACATTACTGTCTAACACGGTCAGTTTACACAGTAGGTCGGTATTAATGGCAGCAGTCTGTGAATTGCCCATTAGCTGGTTGGGATGATTGGATTGCTGTGCGCCCACCGGATTAATCGTATTGTTGATGGAGAGGCCATTGATCAGAATCTTGTTATCGTAAGCCAATCCGCCATTAATACTGATATCGGCCGCGTTCAGTTCACCTTGCTGCAAGCTGCTGCGAAAGCGGTGACCGAGCTGCACGTTCGGATTCACCTTTAAAAATTCGGTGATGTTCTTGCTGCTATTCGGGCTTTTCTTTAAATCTTCCTGTTTATAGACTGTTTTTCCCAGCGCATTTTCCTCTTTGGCCTCGACCACAATGGTCGACAGTTTGAGCGAGGGAGAGAGGGTGATAGGTTCTGATTCTTGAATCTGTTCAGCAAAACTAAGGGAGCTGAAGCTGCTTAAAATGGCCACAGACAAGCTGGAATAGGCAAAACGCATGAGATGTGTTTTTTGTAAAAGATAATGCAAGCGATTATCATTAACTTGATGGGCTTAATCAATAGAAATGAGAATTATTTGCAATAATAGCTTAAATAAACAACAGTGCTGTGCAAAGAAGAATGAATAACAAACAGGAGGGGAGAGAAATGAGATGGCGTCCCTACGGGGATTCGAACCCCGGTTACCGCCGTGAAAGGGCGATGTCCTAGGCCTCTAGACGATAGGGACGTTTAGAAGATGGCGGTATCTTATTGATCCGCCACCAAGGTGTCAAGTAGATGCGGGGTGAGTTTGTTTAAAATATAACAGAACAGTTCCGCGGTCTTTTGTGTGTCGTACAGGGCAGAGTGCGCTTCTTTGCCATCAAATTCAATGCCGGCCTGAATACAGGATTTGGCCAGTACTGTTTGACCGAACATCACCGCGCTTAAGGTTACGGTATCGAGTACGGAAAAGCTGTGAAACGGATTCTGGTTTTTGGTACTGGTACGGGCAATGGCCGCCTGTAAAAAGCCCAGATCAAAATGCGCATTGTGGCCGACCAGCACTGCATGAGTACAGTTCTGCTGGCGACGCACTTCATTCACGGATTTAAAAATACGTTTCAGCGCCGTTTTTTCATCTTCAGCCATGGCCATACGCATCGGGTTGAACGGATCAATCCCGATAAAGTCGAGTGAACGACGGTCCAGATTGGCCCCTTCAAACGGATTAATATGCGCATGATAGGCCTGACCCGGAACAAAATGGCCTTCCGCATTAAACACAATCGGAATGGCGGCTATTTCAAGTAAGGCATCGGTTTGCGAATTAAAACCTGCTGTTTCGACATCGACCACAACAGGTAAGAATCCACGGAAACGCTGACCAATTAAAGGTAGAGTTTCGTCTGTCACACTTTTCTCCATTGGATGGTTTGACCGGCATATAGCGGAACAATCTGTTCACCATCCAAATAGTCTAAACTTGCAGGAATCACTTGGTCTTCTTTAACCAGGGTAATCGTACCAGTATTACGCGGCAAACCATAGAAGTCTGCGCCAAAGTGGCTGGCAAAACCTTCTAGGCGGTCCAGTTTACCGACCTGGTCAAAGGCTTGCGCATACAGCTCAATGGCGGTTGGTGCGCTATAGCAGCCGGCACAGCCACAGGCATTTTCTTTGGCATTTTTAGAATGCGGCGCACTGTCGGTTCCGAGGAAGAATTTCGGGTTGCCACTGGTCGCCACTTCCAGCAAAGTCTGCTGATGGGTTTGACGTTTTAAAATAGGCAGGCAGTAGAAGTGCGGTTTAACTCCACCAACCAGCATGTCATTGCGGTTAAACAGCAAATGCTGCGGAGTAATGGTAGCCGCTACGTTACGGTCCTGCTCCAGGACAAAGTGTGCTGCTTCGCTGGTGGTGATGTGTTCTAGCACCAGTTTCAGTTTCGGGAACTGTTTTAATAAAGGTGCCAATACTTCATCGAGGAAGCGTTTTTCACGGTCAAAAATATCGACATGCTGATGGGTCACTTCGCCGTGTAACAGCAGCGGCACCTGATGTTCTTCTAACTGTTCAATCACCGCATAGACTTTACGGATGTCGCTGACACCATTGTCCGAGTTGGTGGTCGCACCAGCCGGATACAGCTTGATGGCATTGACATGCTCGGAGTCTTTAATTTTTTTCACTTCGGCTGGCGAAGTCTGATCGGTGAAATACAGTACCATGCGCGGATCAAACGCCACGCCTTCTGGCACATGCGCCATAATGCGTTCACGATAGCTGATCGCTTCTTCCACGGTTTTTACAGGCGGGACAAGATTCGGCATACAGATCGCACGTGCAAACTGTTTGGCAAGATCTGGAACTGTACGTTTTAATGCTAAACCGTCACGTAAGTGAGCATGCCAGTCATCTGGCTGTAAAAGAGTAATCGTATTCAAGGTGATGCCGATCGAAAAATAAATGGAATGATAATCTATAAACCTGACAATGATAACGTCAAATCTAGACAAAAGATGCCTTATATTGAATTAATTTTTATCATTTTGTGTTATTTTTAAGCGACTATAAAAATTATATTTTATGTCAATGGAATACAAATATAAGCTTGTCCAATTGCAATACGACAAGGAAAAAATAGAGGCACTGATTACCCGGCAACGACGCAGCGCGGGTCAGGTGTTTCCGAAACAGCTGGAACAGGAATTCTGGCAGCAGTATTTGGAGCGTGCCCGGCATAATATTAACCAGTATTTCTGGTCGGGGGTGCTGGTCTATTTTATTCTGACCATGCTGGTCATTCCCGGGGATTACTGGATTATCCAGCCGCAACATTTCTGGCATGATTTTATCCGCTGTCTGCTCGGGCTACTCAATGGTGGCCTGTGTCTGCTGACGCTGTTTTTCTTTGCCCATTATAAAATCCTGCGGCGCTATTTTGCCTATGCCGCCATGGCGCTGGTGTTCTGGGCCATCCTGTCGATGACCTGGCTCACCATGACCGTGTATACCGAAGCACTGAAATATCAGGCCATGATGATCATCTGTATCATTTACATCATGGGCTATGTGCTGACCGGGGTAAAACCATTTCATATGCTGCTGACCGGATTAATGGCAGCAGTCATGACCATGGTCATGCTGTTTACCTTTTACATTCCAATTGATGTGATGGTGATGGCGCGGGTGCTCATCGGCAGCGTAGTGATGGGTTTTTTAATGAGTAAAATGCTGTGTACCCGAGAGCGGATGATCTTTCTGGTGATGCAGCAGGCGAAACTCGGCGAGAAAATTAACCGGATTAACAGTGAAGAATTGCTGCATTTAAGCCAGCATGATGCACTGACCAAAGTGTCGAACCGGCGCAACTTTGATGAAATGCTGAACAGCTATTATGAGCAGGCGCGGCATGATGAACGGCCCTTGTCCTTGCTATTTATTGATGTCGATTTCTTTAAGCTGTTTAATGATTTTTATGGCCATCAAAAAGGTGATGAAGTCATTTCATCAGTGGCCAAGTCCATTAAAGACGCGATCCGGCATATGGATTTTGTGGCGCGTTATGGCGGCGAAGAATTTGTGGTGTTGCTGCCTGAAACTGATGCGCATGGTGCTTATGCGGTGGCGTCAAATATTTTTAGGGCGATTGAACGGCTGGCCATTCCACATGAAAAATCCAGTGTGTCCGATATCATTACTATTAGCCTGGGTTTTACCGTGTATAAAGGCGAGCTCGAGATTTCCAAGGATGATCTGATTAGCCGTGCCGACCAGGCGCTGTACCGGGCGAAAAAACTCGGCCGGAACCAGATTTATTATCAGACCGCGCAGGTCAGCGATATTCTGCAAGGTTTAGAATAAATCCCAAACAGCAAGTACAAAAAAACCGCCCCGAAGGCGGTTTTTTCATAGAGACAACTTATTTCTTGTCTTTTAATTGTGGAACAGCAGAACCTGTACCCACGGCCAGTAAACCGGCACCGGTATAAATGCCAAGTTTTTGACGGGTATCGGTAATGTCCAGGTTACGCATGGTTAACTGACCAATACGATCCATTGGCGTGAACATTGAATCACCTTTTTCCATGGTCAAACGCTCAGCTTCATAGGTGAGGTTTTCAGATTCAGTGTTCATAATCGTGTAGTCATTACCACGACGCAGTTCTAAAGTCACCGTACCAGTAATGGCTTTCGCAACCCAACGCTGTGCAGTTTCTCGCAGCATCAGTGCTTGAGAATCGAACCAGCGGCCTTGATACAGTAAACGGCCTAAACGTAAACCGTTAATACGGTATTGTTCGATGGTGTCTTCGTTATGAATACCTGTCACTAAACGCTCGTAAGCGATGTGCAGCAGCGCCATACCCGGAGCCTCGTAAATACCACGAGATTTCGCTTCAATGATACGGTTTTCGATCTGATCCGACATCCCCAGACCGTGACGGCCACCAATGCGGTTGGCTTCCAGAATGAACTCTACCGGATCTTCGATACGACGGCCATTCAGTGCAACCGGGAAACCTTCTTCAAAGGTAATTGAAACTTCTTCAGGTGCAATTTCAACGTCATCTTTCCAGAACGCAACGCCCATGATTGGCTCAACAATCTTGATACCGGCATTCAGGTATTCCAGATCTTTGGCTTCGTGCGTTGCACCCAGCATGTTCGAGTCAGTCGAGTAGGCTTTTTCTTTTGACATTTTATAGTCGAAGCCGTTGTCGATCAGGAACTGTGACATTTCTGCACGGCCGCCTAGCTCATCAATAAAGGTCTGGTCTAACCACGGCTTGTAAATTTTGAGCGCCGGGTTGGTCAGTAAGCCGTAACGGTAGAAACGCTCGATGTCGTTACCTTTATAGGTTGAGCCATCACCCCAGATGTTCACGTCATCTTCTTTCATCGCTGTAACCAGCATGGTACCGGTAACGGCACGGCCCAGTGGTGTGGTGTTGAAGTAAGGCACACCACCTGTTGAAATGTGGAACGCGCCACACTGAATTGCGGCAATACCTTCAAGTGCAAGCTGTAAACGGCAGTCGATTAAGCGTGCTTTTACTGCGCCATAGGCTTCTGCTTTCTTCGGAATAGCATCGTAATCATCTTCATCTGGCTGACCCAAGTTTGCTGTGTAGGCATAAGGTTCAGCGCCTTTTTGTTTCATCCACAATAAAGCAGCAGAAGTATCTAGACCACCAGAGAAGGCGATACCCACTTTTTTGCCTACTGGTACGCTTTGCAAGATCGTTGCATTATCAGTCATTGCGAGTCCTAACTTATGAATATAGGCAACCAAAATGGTGGCCAAGGAGAATTCGAAAATGGCGCTATTGTAGCACTTTTCCGAAACGATGTTTTCTGAAAAATTTGCTTTCTGAAAAAAGTTAGACTTTTTTCATCGGTTTCAGTTTATTTTCGGCCACAGCAGCCCATTCCTGGCTTGAGTATGATAGAACAATTCATAACCATAGAGAGGAAATGCCGATGCAGCCCAATGTCACACCGCCCCCATTGATCTCCAACAATAACCGCAATGAAACCCTGGCGCTGGTTCATGGTATTTATGCCGGTTTACTCAGTTTTAGTGCGGTGGTGTTCCTGTATCTGGAATATCAGCAGCGCAGTATTGCCACAGTCAATTTAGTGATTGTGATGGCCTTGATGCTGCTGTTGATTTATCTGAATATCAGCGCCTGTTTAAAAGTGAAACGGGGCGATGGTGAAGGACGCACACTGTCGCGTATTTTGGCCGTGCTAATGTTATTAAGCTTTCCAATTGGCACGGTGCTCGGTGCAATTGCACTATGGAAAAGCAGCAGCAAGCAGTGGCAGAACTGACATTGGCAGTTTGTCATGATAATTTTTTGAAAATGCCATAAACAAATAATAAAAAATCGCTACAGTATTATGCAACAAGTTGCAAAGCCAGCGTACAGGAATACATGATGACAACAAGCTATGCACATCTGCTCAGTCCATTACATTTAGGTTTTACTACCCTGAAAAACCGGGTGGTGATGGGGTCCATGCATACCGGTCTGGAAGACCGTTTTTATAATTATCCGAAACTGGCGGCCTATTTTGGTGAGCGTGCCAAAGGCGGCGTTGGCCTGATTATTACGGGCGGGATTTCCCCGAACCGTCAGGGCTGGTTATTACCGGCCGGCGGCACCATGAATACCTTGGGGGATATTGCACCGCATCGACTGGTGACACATGCGGTACATAAGCATGGCGCCAAAATCCTGTTGCAGATTCTGCATGCCGGCCGTTATGGCTATCAGCCTTTTGTGGTGTCGGCTAGCCCGATTAAATCGCCAATTTCACCATTTAAACCGCGCCAACTCAGCGATAAACAGATTTTAAACACCATTCAGGACTATGTGAAAACCGCCAGTCTGGCCAAAAAAGCCGGTTATGATGGCGTGGAAATCATGGGTTCTGAAGGCTATTTGCTAAACCAGTTTTTAAGCCGTCATGTCAATCAGCGCAATGACCGTTGGGGTGGCCCGATTGAAAACCGAATGCGCTTTGCTGTGGAAATTGTCAAAGCCATTCGTGCAGAAATTGGCGATAAGTTTATTATCTGTTTTCGTCTGTCGATGCTGGATCTGGTACATGATGGCAACACTATGGATGAAGTCATCACGGTAGCCAAAGCTTTGGAACAGGCTGGTGTGACTTTACTGAATACCGGTATTGGCTGGCATGAAGCGCGTATTCCGACCATTGTGACTTCGGTGCCGCGCGCGGCATTTGTGGATTACACCGCAGCCGTGAAACAGCAAGTGTCGATTCCGGTGATTGCTTCTAACCGGATTAATATGCCAGATACGGCCGAAGAAATTCTGGCAGCGGGCAAAGCCGACATGATTCAGATGGCGCGTCCTTTACTGGCCGATGCTTTCTGGGTCAATAAAACAGCCACCAACCGGGTCGATGAAATCAATACCTGTATTGCCTGTAATCAGGCCTGTCTGGATCATACCTTTAAAAACCAGCGCGCGACCTGTCTGGTCAATCCGCGTGCAGGTTATGAAACCGAACTGGTCTATGTTAAAACCAAACAGCCAAAACGAATTGCCGTGGTGGGCGGTGGAGTCGCTGGTATGTCTGCTGCAACGGTGGCTGCAGGCCGTGGTCATCAGGTGACATTATTTGAAGCCAATGCCGATGTCGGCGGGCAGTTTAATCTGGCCAAAGTGATTCCGGGCAAAGAAGAATTCCACGAAACCATCCGCTATTTTAAGGTGCAGCTGGAAAAAACTGGCGTAGATGTACGTCTGAATACCAAAGTTAACCGCGAGCAGCTGGAACGTGAAGGTTTTGAGGAGGTGATTGTTGCCACTGGTGTGGTGCCACGTACACTCAACATTCCGGGCAGCGATTTACCCCAAGTTCTGTCTTATGCCGAAGTGCTGAATGGCGCGCCTGTCGGTCATAAAGTGGCGGTAATTGGCGCTGGCGGCATTGGCTTTGATGTGTCCGAGTTTTTATTAAAACCGGAGCAGCAGCCACAGCCGCAACCTGTGGAGGACTGGAAACGCGAGTGGGGCGTCGATTTAAATCCACACTATGTATCTGAAGGCGGTATGCAGGCACCGGAAATTCATCCCCCTGTGCGTGAAATTTATTTGTTGCAGCGTAAAACCACGCCATTGGGTGCCGGCTTAGGTAAAACCACCGGCTGGGTGCATCGTGCACAACTGAAAAAGTACGGCGTACGCATGTTACGCGGGGTGCAATATAAAGCCATTGGTGATGAAGGCTTATGGGTAGAAATGGATGGCCATGACCAGTTATTGCGAGTCGATACCGTGGTGGTCTGTGCCGGGCAGGAATCTGTTAAAGAGATTATGCCGGAAAATGGCCAGCAGACCTTGGCGCAATATCACATTATTGGCGGGGCAAAACTGGCGGCGGAACTGGATGCCAAGCGCGCCATTCGCGAAGGTGCTGAATTGGCCGCCAAACTTTAAACATTTGATGAAACAATATTCGTTTGAGTCACTTGAATGTAATTTTTACTTGTCAGATGGAAAAAAGCTTCGTATTATGGCGCACATGGAAGCGTGGCAGAGCGGTTTAATGCACCGGTCTTGAAAACCGACGAGGGTGTGAGTCCTCCGTGAGTTCGAATCTCACCGCTTCCGCCAAATTCAAAAAGCCCTGACAGTGTCAGGGCTTTGTTGTTTCTAGGCTTATGCAACGTAAGCCTGTAGTAAGCATTATAAAAACTTGGTTTGAGTTTAAATTATTGTTCAAGACTAAATACAATCTCAAATTGGATACCGTCCCAAATAGTTAATTCACCGATCCAATCGGTTTTTGCATTAAATCTTTTTGGGTATTGACTGCCATCTTTACCATCTAAAATATTCTGAAAATCCGAGCTTTTATCGAGCATAGCTATAATTGGTCTAATTTTTAATTTTTCTTCTAATGCAAGATCAAGGTTTTTCTTAAATTCATTACGTCCATTACCAGACCATCTATCAATACGGTCACGATAAACTTGTTTTCTTTCAGTTGGATGTTTGGACATTAAAGGTTTATGACCCCATAAACTAACAATTAGTTCATTATTAGAGCTAATTGAGGATACTGACCAGTTTGGATTTTTTAGATCAGCATCAAATTTTTTAAACTCAGAAACGATACCCACAATAATACTCATATTCAAATTTACCCTTATTTAAGATATGCTGATCGGCATAAATTACAAGTATTTAAGGTTAATAAATGTCTGATACTCCGACTGTTTGGGGTGTACACATGGGTGTACATGTTGGAACTGAGCCAGTTGAAAAAAATTACATTGGAATTGGTTGGTCAGAGCTAGGTGATTTAAGTCAGATTGATGCTGATAGGGAAGCTTTTAAATTTGCTTTGCAAGCAAAGCAACCTGATTCTTCAATGCCTTCTATCCGAACTCAGGTAGCCACAATTTACAGATTTATGCATGTGGTAAAAACTGGAGATTATGTAGTATACCCATGCAAATCGGATAGATTGGTCTATATTGGTATTATTAGTGGTGATTATGAGAGGGCTAATTCTGAAGACGAAGATGCTTATTTAAATCGTCGTCCTGTAACATGGCTAACACCTAATGGAGTTCCACGTAACAATTTTTCTCAAGTAGCGTTATATGAAATTGGTGCTTACATTACGTTGTTTGAAATTAAAAAAACAGCAGGAGATTTTTTAAATGCTGTAGGTATTGAATACCAAGCTACAATAAATAAAGACCCAATAGTTGAGTTACAAGAGCAAGAATTAGAACAAGAAGAAATACCTGATGATGAAACAGTAACTAAAGTAATTAATGAATCAGCAAAATATTCAACTGAAGATTTTATTATTCGTAGATTACATCAACATTTAAACGGTTATCAGTTTGAAGAATTTGTCGCTCATTTGCTTGAATGTATGGGTTATGTGGCTAGGGTTACTCAGCGGTCAGGTGATGGTGGTGTTGATGTTATTGCTCACAAGGATACACTTGGCTTCGAACCCCCTATTATTAAGGTTCAATGTAAAAAAACTTTAACATCTAATGGCTTACCTGAAATAAATCAACTTTTAGGTACTCTTGAAGATGGAGAATATGCTTTATTTGTTAATCTTGGAAGTTATAGTAATCAAGCAAAGAGTAAAGCTACGAATAAATCACGATTAAGACTTATTGATGGTAAAGAGATTGTAGAGTTAATTTATCGTTATTATGAAGATTTTAAACCACAATATAGAGCCTTAATCCCTTTAAAGCAGGTTTTTATTCCTGATATTGGTGACTAACTCCTAGTATCGTCAACTAGTTGTTGTTGATGTGGTACAGCAATAGCTTCCCATTCATCATAAGACAAAATAGGTGGAAAAGCGGCTACTAACCGAATAGTAGTCGCTTTGTTCTTTCTATGGGTTTCGACTTTAGCTAAACGCTTTTGAAAGTCTTGGTAATCCCCCCTAAAAATAAAAGGATCTAAAAGTAGAATTTTCTCTTAAGATACGAGCAGGAGATTCTGCATGAAAACATCTAAATTTACTGACAGCCAGATCATGTCCATTTTAAAACAGGCGGAGTCTGGCACACCTGTAGCCACCCTTTGTCGTGAACATGGCATGAGTAATGCCACGTTTTATAAATGGCGTGCCAAATATGGCGGTATGGATACCTCATTGATGGCTCGACTGAAAGAGCTGGAAGCAGAAAATACCAGACTAAAAAAAATGTATGCTGAAGAGCGATTAAAGGCAGAGATTGTTCAGGAAGCAATGTCAAAAAAGTGGTAAAGCCATCTTGCCGACGTCAGATGGCTCAACAAGCCGTTGCCCTGCATGCGGTTAGTATCCGTTTAGCTTGCTCTGCATTTGGCATTAGTGAAACCTGCTACCGTTATCAGGCTAAACTTTGCGATGACAATGCATTAATTGCTAAACAGCTCATTGAACTCACTGAGAAAAATTCCGATTGGGGATTTGGTCTGTGCTTCTCATATTTACGACATGTTGAGAATCACTGCTGGAATCACAAGCGGGTTTACCGCATTTACTGTGAGTTGGCACTAAATCTGCGTATTAAACCGAGAAGAAGACTAAAACGGCACGCGCCTGAACCATTGAAAGAACCAATCCGAGAAAATCAGGTCTGGTCATTAGATTTTATGCATGATCAGCTGATCGATGGTCGAAAGTTCCGATTATTAAATGTGATTGATGACTACCGTCGAGAAGGCTTAGCGATTGAAGCAGGATTCTCATTACCTACAATCCGAGTTATTCGTACGTTGAATCAGTTGCTGGAGTGGCGAGAAAAGCCGTTAGTTATTCGGTGTGACAATGGCCCGGAGTTTATCAGTCATGAATTTGTACGCTGGGCAACTGAACAAGGTATTCGTATTGAATATATTCAACCAGGTAAGCCACAGCAGAATGCGTATATTGAACGTTATAATCGGACTATACGTTATAGCTGGCTAAGCAAGCATCTATTTGACACACTGGAAGAAGTACAAGATTATGCAACGAGTTGGCTGTGGCATTACAACTATGAAAGACCACACCAAGCAAACAAAGGAAAGCCACCTCTAATGGCTGCTTAACCTCTACTTTTAACTTCGGTTATTTATGGGAGGATTACCTCTTTTAATACCTTAGCCATTATCGGTATGACCACAATTAGGGTATTGTGCCCACGGTTGCTCCTGTAGCATGGTTTTAACCGTTATTGGTACGGTAGGGGGGATTACCATCATCGGCGAAGTTTGGTTGAAACTAAGATGCATTGCATCAAATTATTAGGAGATAAACTCAGTGCAAGGAGTTTTGATAGCCAAGTGAATGAGATCCATGCACGTGTAGCAGTCCTTAACAGATTTACGGAATTAGGTCGCCCACTTACCCAAGTTACGCCTTAAATTTGGCTCAATTAGGGGCGCTTTGCATTTCAAATCTTTGTGCAACAAAGCCTGTCCCGTTGTCCGTTATAGGTCATTCGTCTTTTGCCGCCTCCCTGATGCCCGCATCACGGAGGCGATTTTATAAACGCTAGCGGTTTTGAGAGTGCCTGGAAATTATTGCACTTCTGGCGGGAAACCATCTTCATTCAGCGCCGCCACCAGCTGATCTACGCTGGCACTGCTGTCAACGGTCACGATTTTACTGTCCAGATCAATGTCAACTTTGGCATTCGGGTCCACATCCTGAATGGTGGCTGTCACACCGCGGGCGCAGCCGCCGCAAGTCATATTGGCAATATGCAGTTTCATTAAGATGCTCCATGAGTCATGTGAAGATGCTTTCAGTTTAAAGCTTGTCATGATGGGAAGGTCAAGCCAAATTTTTATGCGCAGAGACTTGACCTTCCCATGATGTCAATCTGTATGCTGTAGGGAAATCCGGGTATTGGCCGAGGTAGGGCATGAGCATCTCAAATTCATCTGCTGTTTTTTGTGAAACATTGTCTATTCAGGGCATGACCTGTGCTTCATGCGTAGGCCGGGTGGAAAAAGCCTTAAAAAAAGTGGATGGGGTCGAGCAGGCCAATGTCAATCTGGCCACCGAACAGGCCGTGGTGGAATCTTCCGCACCACTTGACCGGGCCGCTTTGGTCAAAGCCATTGAGCGTGCCGGTTATGATGTGGTCGTCGCGGCACCCATCGAATTGTCAATTGATGGCATGACCTGTGCCTCCTGCGTGGCGCGGGTAGAAAAAGCCCTGAAAAAAGTGCCGGGTGTGCAGCAAGCCAATGTCAATCTGGCCACTGAGCAGGCCTGGGTCGAAGCCGATACTACGGTCAGTGCCGATAAACTGATTCAGGCCATCCGTAAGGCTGGTTATGATGCCCAGCTACAGACCACGACCACCACTGAACAGGCGGATCAGAAAGCCAGCGAGCAGCAGCAACTAAAACGTGATCTGTTAATTTCCCTGGTGCTGGCCATTCCGGTATTTGTGCTGGAAATGGGCTCGCATTTAATTCCGGCTTTTCATATGTGGGTCATGCATCAGATCGGGCAGATGCCGAGCTGGCTGTTGCAGTTCGTGTTGACCACGCTGGTATTGCTATTTCCGGGCCGGCGTTTTTATCAAAAAGGCATTCCGGCCTTGCTGCGTTTCGCGCCGGATATGAACTCGCTGGTGGCAGTCGGAACCCTGGCCGCATACAGCTTTTCGGTGGTGGCGACTTTTATGCCACAGCTGTTACCGGAAGGCACGGTCAATGTCTATTTTGAAGCTGCCGCGGTGATTGTAAGCCTGATTTTGCTGGGACGCTATTTTGAAGCCAAAGCCAAAGGCCGCACCTCGCAGGCAATTCAGCACCTGATCGGCATGCAGCCAAAAACCGCCCGCATTGTACGTAATGGCCAAAGTGTGGAAGTGCCGCTGGCTGAAGTCAGCTCGGGTATGCAGGTCGATATCCGCCCAGGAGAGCGGATTCCGGTGGATGGGGAAGTGCTGGACGGCCGCAGTTATGTCGATGAATCGATGATTAGCGGAGAGCCGCTGCCAGTAGAAAAAATGGCAGGCAGTGCCGTGGTGGGCGGCACCATCAACCAGAATGGCAGCCTGAGCATCCGCGCAACTGCGGTGGGGGCAGATTCGGTGCTGGCGCAAATTATCCGCATGGTCGAGCAGGCGCAAGGCTCCAAACTGCCCATTCAGGCGCTGGTCGATAAAGTCACCATGTGGTTTGTGCCAGCCGTAATGCTAATGGCTGTGCTGACCTTTCTGGTCTGGCTGATTTTTGGTCCTGAACCGGCGCTGACCTTTGGTCTGGTCAATGCTGTAGCGGTGCTGATTATTGCCTGTCCATGTGCTATGGGGCTGGCCACTCCAACCTCGATTATGGTCGGCACTGGACGTGGGGCAGAAATGGGCATTCTGTTCCGTAAAGGCGAAGCCTTGCAGCTGTTACAGGAAGCGCAGGTGGTGGCGGTAGATAAAACCGGCACCTTAACCGAAGGCAAGCCGCAACTGACCGATTTTCATGTACAGGCCGGTTTTGAGCAGACGCAATTATTAAGCTGGGTGGCGGCGGTAGAAGCCAAGTCGGAGCATCCGATTGCCTTTGCTATTGTCGAAGCTGCCCAGCAACAAGGCTTATCTTTACCAGCTGTGAGCGATTTTGATTCGATTGTCGGGTCCGGCGTGAAAGGGCAGGTCAATGGTCAATGGCTGCATATCGGGGCCGACCGTTATATGCATCAGCTGGGTTTAAGTACCACAGCCTTTGATCAGGTTGCGGTACGTTTGGGGCAGGAGGGAAAAACACCACTGTATGTGGCGGTAGAGGATCAACTGGCGGCCATCATTGCCGTGGCCGATCCAATCAAAGACAGCACCTTTGCCGCGATTGAAGCCTTGCATCAGTTGGGCGTAAAAGTGGCAATGATCACCGGCGATAACCGGCATACCGCCGAAGCGATTGCCCGGCAGCTAAAAATTGATACTGTGGTTGCCGAAGTTCTGCCGGAAGGCAAAGTCGATAGCGTACGTGAATTGCAGCAGCAATATGGCCGTCTGGCCTTTGTCGGCGATGGGATTAATGATGCCCCGGCGCTGGCACAGGCCGATGTCGGGCTGGCCATTGGCACCGGTACCGATGTAGCCATTGAAGCCGCCGATGTGGTGCTGATGTCCGGCAGTTTAAAAGGCATTCCCAATGCGATTGCTTTAAGTCAGGCCACTATCCGCAATATCCGCCAGAACCTGTTTTGGGCCTTTGTTTATAACGTGGCCTTAATTCCGATTGCCGCCGGCGTGCTGTATCCGCTGTGGGGCATTTTACTGTCGCCGATGTTTGCTGCAGGCGCAATGGCACTGTCATCCGTGTTTGTGCTGGGCAATGCTTTACGCCTGAAGCGCTTTGCCGCGCCGCTGCAATAGCCGTTGGCGTCAGGACATTTTCGGTTTAAGATCGGAGGCAGGTCTTAAACCGCCGTATTGAGCGAGAAGCATGTGAATATTGGTCAAGCCGCAAAGCAGTCGGGCATCTCTGCCAAAATGATCCGTTATTATGAAAGTATCGGCCTGCTCACGGCTGCCCAGCGCAGTGCTGCCGGTTATCGGGTCTATTCCGAGCAGGATTTAAAAACCCTGAATTTTATTCGTCATGCCCGCGAGCTGGGCTTTTCTACCGAGCAAATGAAAGAACTGATTTCGCTGTGGAAAAATAGCGGCCGCCAGAGTGCAGAAGTGAAAGCGCTGACCTTAAAACATATTGATGAGCTGAACCAGAAAATCCAGCGTTTACAGGACATGGTCAATTTGTTGCAGCAATCTGCGCAGCATTGTCAGGGCAATCACAGCGCGGAATGTGCCATTCTGGACCAGATTGAAAAAGGCGGATAAGCCAGTAAGCAGCAGGAATCGAATTGCAGGAGGATGAATCAATGCAGATTCATCCTCCTTTTTTATGCTTTATTTACGGATTTGAATGGCAAACTGAATCACATGCGACTTCCCCTGATGCAGCTGTCCTTCATGACGTTCCACTTCACCGACAAAGAAATGCAGCAGATGATCTTGCTGGAAGATCTCTAGAAAATCACGTGGATCATACAGCATGTCAGGATTGCCCGGGCCACCGGTGGCATAGGCCAGTTGTGCTTTGGAATAGACCTCGCCAATGAACCAGCCACCGGATTTCAGGCTATGACGCACGCCGTGCAGTAATTTCTGCTGGGTCGGCTGATTGACATGACCAAACACGCAAATCGCATGCTGAAACTGGTTTTCCGGCCATTCTACCTGACTTAAATCCACCGCGGCGGTGTCCAAGGTCAGCTGTTTGGCCTGGGCATGTTTTTGGGCTTTTTCAAGCGCAACAGTCGAATAATCCCAGAGTAGTCCGGCAAACGGCAGTTGCTGTTCACGGGCGCGCTCGGCCAGATAAATCAGGTTACGGCCTTCACCTTCAGCAATGCCCAGCGTAGCGCCAGAAATCGCTAACTGCTGGGCCATCTGCTGAATAAAAACGTTGGCCGCTTCGCCATATAAATGATCGGTGCTGTGGTAGCGTTCATCCCATGGATTGCTAAAGCGAGGTGTCATATGCAGGCCCTTCATTGGTTAAAAATAAACGGGGGAGAAGATTAAGACTGGCCTTGACTATAACATATTATAAAAACATATATTGTTTTATTCGGCTTCGGCAAGTTGTATTTGGGTGAAGCCTGATGGGCCGGCTTTGCTGCGGTTAATATTCAGTGTATTTACTGCAATAGCGCTTCATCCGCAGGGCCTTCAGGCGTTATCATGGACAGATCAAAGCATTGGATTGCCTTATGAAAATTATTGCCGATGAAAATCTGGCCTTTACCGATTATTTTTTTGCCGAGTTTGGTGAAATCTCCCATCGTCCGGGCCGGACCTTAACTGCGCAGGACCTGCACGATACCGAAGCCTTACTGGTGCGCTCGGTAACCAAGGTCAATGCCGAACTGATCCAGCACAGCAAGCTGCGTTTTGTGGGCAGTGCCACCATTGGTACCGATCATCTGGATATTACCGCGCTGGAACAGCAGCAGATTCGCTGGTCCAATGCCGCCGGCTGTAATGCACAGGCGGTTGCCGAATATGTGATTACCGCCTTACTACATGTGCGTCCAGCCTTACTGGAAGCAGGCCAGCAGTTCTGTCTGGGCATTATCGGACTGGGCAATGTCGGTTCGCGTCTGGCGGTAATGGCGGAACTGCTGGGCTGGAAAGTGGTGGCTTATGATCCTTTGGTGCAACGTGAAAGTGTGCAGCAACTGGCATTGGCAGACGTATTGGCTCAGGCCGATGCCATTTCGATTCATGTGCCGCTGACCAAAACCGGTCCGTATCCGACCTATCATCTGTTCAATGCCGAAACCCTGGCCCAGATGAAGCCGGATGCAATTTTAATTAACTCAGCGCGTGGTCCGGTGGTGGCAGAGCAGGCATTAATGACCGATATCCAGCAGACCGGGCGTGCGGTGGTGCTGGATGTATTTGAGCATGAACCGGAAATTTCTGCCGAATTATTACATCTGGTCACGTTGGTAACGCCGCATATTGCCGGTTACAGTCTGGAAGGCAAAGCCCGCGGCACACAAATGATTTATGCCGCTTTTTGTGAAGTCTTTGGGCAAGTGGCACATAAACGCTTTGAAAACCAGTTGCCGCCGTGCAGCGATTATTTTAGTGGTCAGCCGTTAAAAGCCGCACTGCAACAGCATCTGCCACAGATGTATAATATTGCCGCCGATGACGCCAAATTACGTGCCTGCTTAAAAGACGGCAAGGTCGATCAGCAGGCCTTTGATCATTTACGCAAGACTTATCCGCTGCGCCGTGAATGGGCTGCGCATGGAGGGCCGGCCGCATGAGCCTGAACTATCAGCCGACCTGTAGCCTTGAGGCCATGCGTGCCCGCGCCAAGATGTACGCCCAGATTCGCCAGTTTTTTGCTGAGCGCGAAGTGCTGGAAGTGGAAACGCCTATTTTGTCGCAGGCTGGTGTCACCGATGTACATTTAAGCTCGGTACAGGCCAAGCGTCATGTATTGGGCCAGCAGCAGACGCATTATCTGCAAACTTCGCCTGAATTTGCCATGAAACGCCTGCTGGCCAGTGGCAGTGGCCCGATTTACCAGATCTGCAAGGTGTTTCGTGATGATGAGCATGGCCGCAAACACAATAGCGAATTTACCATGCTGGAATGGTATCGCCCGGGTTTTAGCCTGAAAGAGCTGATGTTTGAAGTCACCGATTTACTCAATCTGACCTTGGCACAGCGTTTTGGTGAAGTACGTCCAACGGTACTGAGTTATAAACATGCTTTTATGGATCGGCTGGATCTGAATCCGCTGCAAGCGACATTGCAGGAACTGAAAGCCTGCTGTCAGCGTGTCGGGCTAAGCCTCGATTTAGGTGATGATCGTCTGGGCTATATCGACCTGTTGTTCTCGCATATGGTTGAGCCTAGTCTGGGCTTTGATACGCCGGTATTCCTGACTGATTTCCCGCCGGAACTGGCCTCACTGGCCAAAACTCGTGTCGATGAAGATGGCGAACTGGTTGCCGCCCGTTTTGAGCTGTACATTGAAGGGCTGGAACTGGCCAATGCCTATGATGAACTGGCTGATGCCGAGGTGCTCCGTGGCCGTTTTGAAGCCGACAATCAGGAGCGGGAAAAACTGGGCTTGCATGTGATGCCACTTGATGAATATCTGCTCAGTGCCTTGCCTCAGATGCCGCCATGTTCAGGTATTGCGCTGGGTATTGACCGTTTATTGATGATTGCCACCCAGCAGATGCGTTTGGAACAGGTAATTACTTTTCCGGCCGAACGGTCTTAAGGCGGCTTCATCCAGATCAGCACAGGGGGATGATTCATCCCTGATCAACAAAAATACCCGTGCACGACACGGGTATTTTAAATTTTATGACTCAATTTTAGCTTGCGGCGGTATATTCTGCTTTCAGCACTTCAATCGCTTTAATGCGGCGCTGAATCAGCATTTCACCAATATCGGGGCCTTTAATCTCAGGCGGTAAATCCTGCGCTTTAATGCCGCGCACCACCTGCATGGCTTTGAGCACATAATCGGCCTGCGGATAGTCCCGATCTTCCATACCTAAACGGCCACGCGAATCACATTCACAGGCCTGAACAAAGGCTTCTACCCGTTCCGGGCGACGCAACACATCCAGACGCTGTAGCAGACGCCATAAGGTGCCCGGTTTCAAGGTCAGGGCCTGATGGCATTTTAAATGTTCCTTGCACACCGCCAGTGCCAGCTGTTTGGTATAGGTTGGCACTTTCAGGCGGTCACACAGGTCAGTAACCGGCTGAATACCACGTTCTTCATGCATGATATGACGCGGTAATTCATCGGCTGGGGTCAGGGCCTTGCCCAAGTCGTGCACCAGCACGGCAAAACGCACATCCAGACTGTAATTCTGGCGGCAGGCCTGTTGCAGGGACATTAAGGTATGCACGCCGCAGTCAATTTCCGGATGATATTCCGGGCGCTGTGGAATCCCAAACAGGGCATCAATTTCCGGGAACAAGGCTTTTAAGGCACCGCAGCGACGCAGCACTTCAAAGTATTCATCGGCATGATCTTCCTGCAAGGCGCGTGCAGTTTCTTTCCAGACCCGTTCGGGGGTTAAGGTATCCAGCTCGCCAGATGCTGCCAGCGTGCGCATCAGGGTCAGGGTGTCATCGGCCACACGAAAGCCCAGCGCTTTATAACGCGCAGCAAAACGGGCAATTCTGAGTACACGTAATGGGTCTTCAACAAAGGCGTCGGAAACATGACGCAGCACTTTTTGCGCCAGATCCTGCTGTCCACCATAAGGATCATAGACCTGGCCGTTTTCATCCATGGCCATGGCATTAATGGTCAGGTCACGACGGATTAAATCTTCTTCCAGCGTGACATTGGGTGCAGTATAAAACTCGAAACCATGATAGCCCTGACCGGCTTTACGTTCGGTACGGGCCAGTGCATATTCTTCTTTTGATTCAGGATGTAAAAACACAGGGAAGTCTTTGCCCACGGGCTGATAGCCTTGGGCCAGAAGCTGTTCGGGTGTTGCCCCGACAACCACATAATCTTTTTCGTGATAGGGGTGCCCCAGCAAATGATCTCGCACCGCACCGCCTACTAAATAAACTTGCATGAAAAAACCTCTATTCTTGAGGTCATCATGCAACAGAATAGAGGTTTTCTCAAGTCAGAATGCCGAGCTTTTCACTCGGCATTCAGTTTTTATAGCGCGTCTTGTTCCGCTTGCTGAATTTCTGCTACGGTTAACGCAGTCATATTCACCACACGACGGGTGGTCGCTGTTGGCGTTAAAATATGTACCGGTTTCGCTGCGCCCAGCAAAATTGGACCAATGGTCACGTTGCTGCCTGAAGTCGATTTCAACAGGTTAAACGAAATATTGGCTGCATCCAGGTTTGGCATAATCAGCAGGTTAGCTGAACCTTTGAAGCGTGAGTTCGGGAATGCGAAATGGCGAATATTTTCGTCCAGTGCCGCATCACCATGCATTTCACCTTCCACTTCAAGTTCTGGTGCAATCTCAGACAGAATATCAAACACTTTACGCATTTTTTGCGCGCTGGCATCGTTCTGGTCTGAACCAAAGCTTGAATGCGACAGCAGGGCAATACGTGGTGTTACACCAAAACGGCGTACTTCTTCAGCGGCCAGAATGGTCATTTCAGCCAGCTGTTCAGCTGTCGGATTACGGTTGATGTAAGTGTCGGCAATAAACAGGTTACGATCTTCCAGCATCAGCGCATTCAGAGTGAAGAAAGTATTGTGACCTTCTTTCAGACCAATAATATTGCTGACGAAGTCTAAGTGAATGTCGTAGCTTGAATAAGTACCACATAACATACCGTCAGCCAGACCGTGTTTCACCAGCATTGCGGCAATTAGAGTCGAACGGCGACGTGCTTCACGCTGCGCATATTCAGGCGTTACACCTTTACGCTGCATGATGCTGTAGTAATCATCAGCGAATTTTTCGTAATCCGGGTTTTTCTCCTGATCAACAATAGTGATATTCACACCATGTTCCAGACGTAAGCCCAGTTTCTTGATATTCGCTTCAATAACCGCGGTACGACCCACCAGAATCGGTTGTGCCAGACCTTCGTCCACTGCAATTTGTACTGCACGTAAAACGCGTAAGTCTTCGCCTTCTGCATAGGCAATGCGTTTCGGATCGGTTTTCGCCTGCGCAAAAATTGGTTTCATCATAAACGCAGAGTTATATACAAACTCTGACAGACGTTGATGATAAGCCGAGAAGTCCTGAATTGGACGTGTTGCCACGCCTGAATCCATCGCTGCTTTGGCAACCGCTGGAGCAATTTCAAGAATCAGACGCTGATCAAGCGGACGTGGAATTAAATAGTCACGACCAAATGAAGCAGATTTCTCACCATAGGATGCCGCATCTGCTTCTATGTGCGCCATACGTGCAATCGCGTGTACGCAGGCAATTTTCATTTCTTCGTTAATGGTGGTTGCACCGACATCTAGCGCACCACGGAAGATGTACGGGAAGCACAGCGCGTTATTCACCTGGTTCGGATAGTCAGAACGTCCAGTTGCCATAATCACATCATCACGTACTTCGTGGGCATGTTCAGGCAGAATTTCCGGATCCGGGTTAGCCAGAGCGAAGATGATTGGATTAGCCGCCATCTGCTTGACCATTTCTTTGGTCAGAATACCGGCAGCAGAGAGACCGAGGAACATATCGGCACCGGCAATTACATCGGCCAGTTGGGTTGCTTCAATATCCTGTACGTAGCGTTTTTTCGACTCGTCCAGACCTTCACGTTTGGTGGTCAATAGACCGCGTGAGTCCGCCACAATAATATTTTCTTTTTTCGCACCCAGGGCACAAAGCAGGTCCAGGCACGACAGGGCAGCAGCACCGGCACCTGAAGCGACAATCTTGATTTCGGCAATGTTTTTGCCGTTCAGTTGTAGCGCATTCAGCAGCGCAGAACCGACGATAATTGACGTACCATGCTGGTCATCATGGAACACCGGAATGTTCATGCGTTCACGCAGTTTTTGCTCAATGTAGAAGCATTCTGGTGCCTTGATGTCTTCAAGGTTAATCCCGCCAAAGGTTGGTTCGAGTGCAGCAACGATATCAACGATTTTGTCTGGATCATTTTCAGCGATTTCGATGTCAAATACATCGACGCCGGCGAATTTTTTGAACAGAACGCCTTTACCTTCCATAACCGGTTTAGACGCTAAAGGACCGATGTTCCCTAAACCTAGTACAGCGGTACCGTTACTCACCACGGCAACCAGGTTGCCACGTGCTGTATACAGTGCTGCAGTAGAAGGATCTCGTTCAATCTCTAAACATGGTGCCGCGACACCAGGTGAGTATGCAAGCGCTAAGTCACGTTGGTTGACCAGCTGCTTACTTGGGGTAACGCTGATTTTACCTGGAGTAGGAAATTCGTGATAATACAAAGCCTGCTGTTTTAATGATTGATCGTCCATCTGAATCTCGTATGTTACTGTGTCCAGCGATGCTGGCGGTTTGTGCTAAATCTGCTCGAATATACCATTACTTACGCACTAAGCACAGTCAAAGCTGCGCATTTTTAGAACAAACTTAGAAGTTTAAGCTATAGATTAAGATTCACTAACAATAAGTGGTGTCTGCATTTTTTCACTCAGGAAGCGGGTCGCATCCTGTTGTGGCAGCGGTTTGGAGAATAAAAAGCCCTGGGCGATGTCGCAATCGAGCTTTCTGAGGTACTGAAGTTGATGTTCAGTTTCAATGCCTTCAGCGACAATGGTCATGCCCATGGCTTTGCCCATGGCAATCATGGCACTGACAATGGCTTCCTGCTTGCTGTGGCCAATCTTGGACACAAAGCTGCGGTCGATCTTTAAAACATCTATAGGAAAATCGGTTAAGTAAGAGAGGGAAGAATAACCGGTACCAAAATCATCCAGCGAAATATGAATATGGCGCTTCTTGATTTCTTCCAGAATATATTTGACCTCGTCGGTATTTTCCAGCAACGACGATTCAGTAATTTCCAGTTCCAGGCTTTCACCGGAAATATGATAGGTATTGAGCGCCTCATCAATATCTTCCAGCAAATGTCCGCGTTGTAGCTGCTGCGCCACAATATTGACCGAAACCCGGATGTTATCAAAGCCCAGTGCCTGCCAGTCCCGAATCTGCTTGGCGGTTTGCTGAATTACGATATGGCCAATCTCTGAAATCAGGCTGGTTTGCTCGGCAATTGGAATAAATAAGCCGGGTGGAATCAGGCCTTTTTCCGGATGGTTCCAGCGTACCAAGGCTTCAAAACCGGAGACCTGCTGATCATGGAAATTGATTTTTGGCTGGTAATAGACGATCAGCTCATCATTTTTAATGGCCTGACGTAAATCGCGCTCAATGTGCACGTCCTGCTCTAACAGCTTGGTGGTTTCCAGCGAATAGTATTTGGTGGTATTGCCACCCAGACGCTTGGCTTCCGACAGCGCCTGTTCGGCACAGTTGTTTAAATAATCCAGCTGCCGGCCATGTTCAGGATATAAAGACACGCCCATCGACAGGGTAATAATATGGTCCTGACCCTGGATATTAAACGGCGCCGAGAAGGCTTTGGTAATACGTTCGCAATGCTGCTGCACCGATGGGCGAATATGTGACAGCTCATAAATAATGGCAAAGTCATCGCCATTTAAATGCGCCACCAACAGCGCTTCGGCATTAATGAGGCGTAAACGCTGTGCCACCTGTCTTAGCAGTTCATCGCCGCCATTATGGCTTAAATATTCATTCAACACCCGGAACCGGTCGATGTTCAGACGAATCACCGCCAGTTGTTTAATCGAATCCTGATGGGACACCAGATACTGATGCAGCTGATAGTTATAATAAAACCGGTTAGGCAGATCGGTCAGCGTGTCATAATTTTCCAGATAGGACAGGCGCTGTTCCTGCCGGCGGCGCTCGGTTAAATCCGAGACAATCCCGACATAATGGGTAGAGCGGTTCTGCTCATTGCTGACGGTATTCATGTGCAGGCGGATGGTCAGCTCTTTGCCCGACAGGTATTTTTCATCCATTTCGCCATCATATTCGCCTTCTTTGAGCAGTTGCTTGACAATGGCATTGTGCATACTGCGCTGCCGTGATTTGTAATTGCTGGCAATATCAAACAGATGTTTGCCAATAATCTGCTCGCGACTAAAGCCGGTCAGCTGTTCAAAGCACGGATTGACCTCAATATAACGCAGGTCCTCATTCAGAATAAAAATCCCTTCTGCTGCCTGCTGTAGTACGCTGGCGGTCAGTTTCAGGCGTTCCTGATCAGTTTTTTCCTGATGGATGTCACGGCGGATACCGACCATGCGTAATGGACGCCGGGTTTCGGGGTCACGCTCAATCACACGGCCAACATCATGTACCCAGACCCATTTGCCATTGCTTTGCTGTACCCGGTAGGTCACTTCATAGCGGTCGGTCTGGCCACGCAGATGCTGCTTCATGGTGTTACGAAAATGCGCCAGATCATCCGGGTGAATCAGTTGCTGCAGTTTGTGATGATGGGCTTTGGAGCCGGACATTTTCAGCTGCTGGTGTTCATTGGTCAGGGTAATCAGGCGATGCTTGATGTCCCAATCCCATGGTTTTAACCCGGCCACTTCATGCGCCAGCACCAGATTGGCCTGTTGATCTTGTAGGGCTTTATGGATTTGCTCCAGATCAAAGGTCCGCTCTTTCACTTTCTGTTCCAGCATCTGGTTATTAAACTGCAACTGCTGCTCAATGTCTTTGGAGCGGTTCATTTCCGTTTGCAGTTGCTGGCATAGCTGGTCGGTCCAGGCCACTTGCTGTTCGGCCTGTTTTTTCAGCTGATTATTCTTGAAATAGACGCTAGATAGCCGGCGATGCATGTGCATGGAGGTATTGGCACAAATCAGCAGACAGATTAAGGCAAAGTTGGTGGCCAGATAAAACAGCGGTTCGGTGTTGCTGTTAAAGAACAGTGGGGAAATTAAATACGGCACAATGGCCGGAATAAATACCAGCGAAAAATAGCTCAGGCGCTGGGTTAAAAAGGTGAGGGCAAAGGTCTGGCTAATAATCACCAGCAAAGCCGCCAGAATAATGGCCTGATAGGTGCTCATCTCCAGACTGTACTTCGGCAGGAAATAGTACAGCAGGGCAATGCCAATACTAAGGCTAATACCAACCAGCAGGCATACCAGCTTGATCCAGCGATGTGCCATTTGAATACTGTATTGACCGGGCTTAAAGCACATTTCATTAAAGAACAGGCAGCCGGCCAGCCCCAGTTCACTCAGCAGGAACCAGGCATTAAACGCGAAAGTTGAAAAATTAAAAGAGTAGTGAAAAATAAAATAAATATAAAAACAGAGAATGAGGATGCTCAGCAAAAAGAAGCGCATCAGCCGGATTGTATTGGTGATTTGGGCAGCATACAAATACTGCTCCATGAGCTCATGCTGATGGTCTGACATATATCCCCAAAACCCTATAAATTACAGAGTATGTAAAAATCCATTTTATTTTATGAATAACCTGATATTAGGTGAAATTGTAAAATAATATTTTGAGATTAGTCAGTAAACTTTAAAAAAGCAATCATCTGACTCAGCATTCAGCTAAAAATAAGACGAATTACACGCTGAAGTTAAAATTTAAAATAGAAAGTGCGACCACAGGCGCAGTTTCAGTTCTTAACACGCGCTCGCCTATACACCAGTTCACAAAACCTTTCGTATTTGCGCTACTGATTTCAGCCTCGCTCAGGCCGCCTTCAGGCCCAATTAACAGGGCAAGTTCTGGCGTGGCATTGTGTAAGACATTCACTTCATCTTTGTTGGGTGCTAATACCAGTTTGGTGGCTGGCAGATCGGTATCGAGCCATTTTTCCAGCGACATCGGCGGGAGAATTTTAGGCACAATATTCAGACCACATTGCTCACAAGCAGCAATGGCGATACCTTGCCAGTGATCCAGTTTTTTCTGGTCACGGTCGTATTTCAGACGCATTTCGCAGCGTTCAGAGGTGAGGAGCTGAATCTCGGAAACGCCGAGTTCCACCGCTTTTTGAATGGCATAATCCATCCGGTCGCCCTTACTCATGACCTGACCGAGCAGGGCCTTGAATTTAGGTGTACGGTTGCCCGGATTAAAGCTGTTGACCATCACCGTTGCTGTTTTTTTCTGGACGTCGGTAAGGGTCACTTCATATTCGCCACCTTGTCCATTGAACAGGGTGGCTGTGTCGCCCACTTGTGCGCGCAGTACTTTACACCAATGGTGAAACACGGTTTCGGTCAGCGCGAGCTGCGTCTCAACCGTTAATTCAGCTTCAATATAAAAACGTGGCATAAAGTACAACTCGCAAAAAGAAAATTAGGCTAAACCAAGATCAGTCACAAGCTGACGGGTAGGCTCGGTATTGTTCATGGTGTAGAAGTGCAGACTTGGCGCACCACCTGCAATCAGGCGTTCACAGAATTTCAGCACCACTTCATGACCGAAGGCTTTAATCGATGCCGTGTCATCACCATATGTCGCCAGTTGCTTGCGAATCCAGCGTGGAATTTCAGCACCAGTACTATCGGCAAAGCGAATCAGGTTGCTGGCATTGGTAATTGGCATAATACCCGGCGCCACCGGAATATTGACACCGGCTTGCTGAATACGCTCAACAAAGTAGAAGTAGGCATCCGGATTGAAAAAGAATTGCGTTAAGGCTGCATTGGCGCCGGCATTTACTTTTTCAACAAAATGCTGAATATCTTTATCAAAGCTTTCCGCTTGTGGGTGCATTTCCGGATAGGCAGCCACTTCAATATGGAAATGATCACCGGAATGTTCACGGATAAAGCGGACTAGATCCTGTGCATATGGCAATTCACCCAAGCCAACCTGACCGGATGGCAAGTCGCCACGCAGCGCCACAATACGGTCAATACCTTGTGATTTGTACAGGTCCAGCAATTCGGCAATACGGGCTTTATCATCACCAATACAAGACAGGTGAGGCGCAACCGGTGTGCCTTTGCCATTGAAGTCGTTAATGGTCGATAAGGTACGTTCACGAGTTGAACCACCAGCGCCATAGGTCACCGAGAAAAATTCTGGATTTAAAAGCTGAAGCTCTTGGTGTACGGTCTTGAGTTTTTCTGCACCGGCATCAGTTTTGGTTGGGAAGAACTCGAATGAAATCGGAATCTGTTTTGACATGTTGAAATCCTTTTTATAAATACTTTTTATTCACCCTCTCCCTGACCTCTCCCAAAGGGAGAGGAGTATTCATTACTGAATAACGCAGAGTCTTGGCTCAAATTACTTAAATTTCACAAGTAAAACTCGTAATGTAAATGATTTGAGAGTTCACCCTCTCCCTATGGGAGAGGGATGGGGTGAGGGCTAATTAATATTTATAAGCATCCGATTTAAACGGACCTTCAACCGCTACACCTAAGTAGTCCGCTTGTTCTTGCGTCAATTGCGTCAGAACGCCGCCAAAACCTGCAACCATTGCAGCTGCAACTTCTTCGTCCAATTTCTTCGGAAGCAGTTCAACGCGAATCGCGGCTTGTTTTTGATCTTCAGGAAGATCAGCAAATTTCTCAGCGAACAAGTGCATTTGACCTAAAACCTGGTTGGCAAATGAACCGTCCATCACGCGTGATGGGTGACCTGTTGCGTTACCCAGGTTCACTAAACGACCTTCAGACAGCAGGATCAGGTAATCGTTTTCATTTTCTGAACGATACACCTGGTGAACTTGAGGTTTCACTTCAACCCACTTGTAACCACGTAGGTAGTTGGTGTCGATTTCAGTGTCAAAGTGACCGATGTTACATACAACAGCACCTGCTTTTAATGTATCCAGCATGGCAGCGTCACAAACGTGGTAGTTACCCGTTGTTGTTACGATCAGGTCAGTGTTTAAAAGAAGGTCAGCGTTAACGTCTTCTTTCTTGCCGGTTTGAACACCATTTTTGTATGGAGAAACCACTTCATAACCGTCCATGCAGGCTTGCATTGCACAGATAGGATCGATTTCAGAAACACGTACGATCATGCCTTCTTGACGAAGTGATTGCGCAGAACCTTTACCTACGTCACCGTAACCAATGACCAGCGCACGACGACCAGATAAAAGCATATCGGTTGCACGTTTGATGGCATCGTTGAGTGAGTGACGGCAACCGTATTTGTTGTCGTTTTTAGACTTGGTTACTGAATCGTTTACATTGATTGCAGGTACTTTCAGAGAACCGTCTTTCCACATTTCAAGCAGACGTTGTACACCTGTGGTGGTTTCTTCAGTAATACCGTGGATTTTCGCCAAAACTTCTGGGTATTTTTCGTGAACAAGTGCAGTTAAGTCACCGCCATCGTCCAGAATCATGTTGGCATCCCAAGGCGTGCCATTTACGTTAATTTGTTGCTCTAAGCACCACACGTATTCTTCTTCAGTTTCACCTTTCCAAGCGAACACAGGAACACCAGACGCAGCAATGGCAGCAGCAGCGTGGTCTTGAGTCGAGAAGATGTTACAAGAGGTCCAGCGTACTTCAGCGCCAAGTTCAACCAAAGTTTCGATCAGAACTGCTGTTTGGATTGTCATGTGGATACAACCCAGGATTTTAGCGCCCGCAAGTGGTTTAGCCGCAGAGTAGCGTTTACGCAGACCCATCAGGGCTGGCATTTCAGCTTCTGCAAGTTTGATTTCTTTACGACCGAAGTCTGCTAAAGTGATGTCTGCTACTTTGTAATCAGTAAATGAAGCATTAACCGCGTTCATCACGATCTCCTTAATAAAAACAATTGATCATTCAGTTCGCGGATGCCGTTGTTGATCAAAGCGGATGTTTGACCGATGGTCGAGCCTAGCGCTTTTACATTTCGTACCTGTAAAACGTCGCAGCATCCCTCGACTAGCGCAGTATTGTACTTGGAAATTGCCCAGAGTTCCAATCTGAAATTGTTGAATATCTGGCTAAACTGTTCCGGTTTCTCGCTGTAGTGTTCTTTGATCTCCAAAACAATTAAAAATTCCGGCTAATCCAGCGCCTATCTCCATGCATCAATATAAAAAAGCCCATCATCTGATGAGCTTTTGATCGGGTTGAGTGGGTTACTCGGCAGCTTTGGCTTTTTCGGCCCAGTAATCTGCCTGTGCTTCATTAATTTCGACTCCCAGGCCATGTTCATAAATACAGGCCAAATCACGCATGGCCTGTGCATCGCCTAGTTCAGCCGCTTGCTGAACCAAATTTACCGAGGTCGGAATATCTTTTTCTACCACATTCCCACGACGATAATAGCCAGCCAGCTCTAGAATTGCGCCTGCATGTTTCTGTTCGCTTGCCTGTTTCAACCAGTAATAGGCTAACTCAAAGTGAGTTTTGGAATCTTCAGGATCATCTTCCTGCACGTCTTTGGCATAGACGGTGTAGCCTTCGCCCAACCAGTACATGGCTTCCAAATGACCATTTTCAGCGGCTTTTAAGGCCCATTCTTCAGCCAGCAGATTGTCATCTTCATACTCGCTTTGCATATACAATTCAGCCAGCTCAAACTGGGCATCGGCTTGGCCTGCAAGCGCACGGTTAATCAGGGCGGGAGGAACAGTGATGGCGTCCGACATGGTCATATCCAGAAAATATTTGCTATAAGCCTAAAAGGTCTGCCGGAAAAAAGCCAATCTGAAATGAAATGTTTTGAGTCATAGCGCAAAATTGCTCGCTAAATTGTGGTAATTTTCAACTTTTAAAATATCAAGTATAGTGCAAATGACTATATAAAATTACAACAATAGCCTTGTATTTTAACCCTAAATTCTCCGAAGATAAGATTTTAAACGGTTATAAAAATGGAGTTTCCATGCAGCTCACTAAAACCTGTCTTAGCTTGGGGTTAGCCATGAGTATCTCAGTTTGCTTTTGCAGATTGGGTGGATGATGCCGCTACAAAAGTCGAGCAGCATACTATTCAATTGCGTCATCATCTTCACGCCAATCCTGAACTTGGCAATATGGAATTTAAAACGTCGGAACTGGTGCAAAAAGAATTACGTTCTTACGGCATTGAAGTGAAAAAAGGCTTTGCCAAAACCGGTGTGATTGGCGTATTAAAAGGTGCAAAACCGGGCCCGATTATGGCCTTGCGTGCCGATATGGATGCCTTACCGATGGAAGAAAAAGCCCAAGTGCCTTTTGCCAGTAAAGCCAAAGGTATTTATCAGGGTGCAGAAACACCGGTCGCACATGCCTGCGGACATGATACCCACACTGCCATGCTGTTAGGTGCGGCCAAGGCACTGGCAGAGAATAAAGATAAAATTGCCGGTACCGTGGTCTTTGTATTTCAGCCTGCGGAAGAAGGTGGTGCCGATATTGATAACTTCCTGAATGGTGATCAGGTCGGTGCACGTAAAATGATTGCCGATGGCGCGCTGAATAATCCAAAACCTGAAGTGATTTTTGGGATGCACGTGATGGCAGGTATGCCAAGTGGCAATATTTTCTATAAAGATGGTGTGGCTTTAAACAGTGCCGACAATATTCGAGTGACTTTAACCGGTCAGCAGGTACATGGTTCAATGCCGTGGAAAGGACGTGATTCTATTGTCGCCGCGGCTGATATTATCCAGAATTTACAGACCATGGTGTCGCGCCGTGCCGACTTGAGTAAAGGCATGGGCGTGGTTAGTATCGGGCAGATTCAGGGTGGTACCAGTGGTAATATCTTGCCTGAACAGGTTTCGATGATCGGAACCATTCGTTCCAATCATGAAGATATCCGTCAAAGCATCTACAAAAACCTGCCAACCATGATTGATCACACCGCGCAAGCCAATGATGTAAAAGCCAAAGTGGAAATTTCACCGTATGCGCCGGTCACCACCAATGATAAAACCTTAACTGAATTGATGGCGCCATCTTTAATTCAGGCCGCGGGTGAAGGTAAGGCGCATGTTTTAGAACATAACCAGAGCGCCAGTGAAGACTTTTCTTATTATGGCCAGCTGATGCCATCTTTATTTGTATTCCTGGGTGCGACACCGGCTGATCAGGATATGAGTAAAGCCGCACCGAACCATAACCCGTACTTTATTGTCGATGATAAAACCTTAAAAACCGGGGTAGAGTCGCATATGCGTTTTATTCTGGATTATCCAAAAGTTGCCAGCCAGGTACAAAGTGCATGGAAGGCGAAAAAATAATACTCTTGAATATATAAATCCCAAGAGCGAAAAAACGGAGCAGATCGGCTCCGTTTTTTATGACTCATAGATAGAACAATCAAATATCCGCTTTGAAATATAAAATTGAGCAGGAGAGAGTTAGGTAATAACGATGGAAGTTTAACGGAACCCATATATCAAAATAGCCTAAGTTATTTAATCTCTTTTACCTCTCAGAACCTGATCATGCGTTAATTATAAAATGAAGATTAAATATTCCTTGTTTGCGTCTGTTATGACTTAGAGAGAAAACCAGGATAAGGGAGTTTTTGATTTATCAGAGGATGGATAACAGCAGTCGATGTAAACCAATTCATCTTTAATTTAAATTACTTACAAAAATAGAGTTGAGCGGAGCCGTAGCATTTTTTAAGTTAGACCCATACAACGGAACAAAAAAAGAGAAGAAAAAAATGGTGAACTTTCTAACCGCAGAAGATGCAAAAGTGCTTTCGGCGCATGCCAATCTGGACATCAACCTGTATAAAGCGCGTTTAGCCAGTTTAATTGAAGAGAATGCCAAGCAGGGCAACACTGCAGTATTTACGGTATTGCCCAAACATTTGCCTTTGGAAGAAATTCGCAATCTCTCTGCCGAACTGACCCAGCTTGGTTATCAGGTACGTTTTGAAGTCAGTGAATTCTTTTACAGCTTTAATGTGTACTGGATTTAAACTCGCCCGACAATTTACGCGTTGGCCTGATAGTCCTGAATGACTTCTAACGCTGCACGGAAGGCTTCTTGCGTGGCCGGTGCGCCGCAATAGGGCAGGCTATGTAGCAGCACTTCCTGAATTTCTTCCACTGTCGCGCCATTATTTAAAGCCCCGCGTACATGACCTTTTAATTCAGTCGGGCTTTTGAGCGCAGTTAAAAAGGCAATTGTCACCAGTGAACGATATTTGCGCGGCAATACATCTTCACGTTGCCAGGTAGAACCCCAGGCATGTTCATTAATCCAGTCCTGCAAAGGCTGGGTAAACGGCACAGTATTGTCCTGCGCACGTTTCACAAAACTTTCACCCATGACTTCTGTACGTACTTTTAAACCATTGTCATAATCTTGTTGTGACATCTTGTTTCCCTCAATATTGTTTTCGATGTAGCTTAACGGCTTATGCAGTCTATACCATTGGAAGATGGTCGTAGAATGCCTGTTAGAAGCCTCGTCTCCAGTCCATAAAAAAGTGGCCGGAAAGCCACTTTATTCAATATTCAGCATATAACTAAAAACGGATAAACGGTTCCGGATCCTCTTTATGATGATCTGTGGCCAGTTGTGCGGTGCCACCGGTTTTCGGTTCTGCTGAAGTTGCCGGAGGATGAGCTTCCGTATCGACACCTAAAGGTTCAATTAAATGCGGATTGTCTAGTGGCAGGGTCTGTTCCAGCTGCATATCGAAAATATCGGTCAAAATACTGTCAAAGCGCTGCGCGTTATAACTGAGTAGCTGGCTAGCTTCTTCGGGTTGAATCGCGCCGGTATTTAGGGCATCGGCAATGTGTTCTTCAAAACTGAGGCCATCAAAACTGCCTTTGGCTTCAGCTTTTTTAAAGCGATCCCACAGCGGTTCAATCTCGGTTAAGCTCTGGAAGGTACTTTCCATCCGGCCAAAGACATCGTCCGGGTCCGTGTTATAGAAAACATGCTGTTTCAGCTGCTGGCGAAAAGCATTGTCCTGCATCATGCTCATGGCCACATCACGTTTCAGCTGATCGCTTGGTGGCTGCAAGGCACGGCCCCACGGGAAGCAGATCAATTTCACGACGCCAGTCGCCAGCTGCATAGGGAAATTATTGAACAGTCCAAAGAAGGCTTCTTGTGCATTAAACAGTGCTTTGTCTAAAGCCAGTTGCGCATGCAGTTGCTCATCTGCGGTTTTTTGCCCATGTGCATAGTATTTTAAGATGGCGGTGGCAATAAACAGCTGCGCATGAATATCGGCCAGGCGTCCGGACAGCATTTCCTTGCGTTTAATATCACCGGCCAATAAACCCAGACACATATCGGCAGTCAGGGCAAAGGCCGCACTAAAACGGTTGATGGTTTTGTAATAAGGCCGGCTAAATTCATCGGCTTGTTGCGGAGCATCGGATGAACCGCCAAACCAGCCAAAGGCAAATGCGCGCGCAGTCCGGTTAAAGGTATAACCGAGATGATGGTAGAACAGTTCATTAAATTGTGTCAGCGCGGCATCTTTATCAGGGGCTTGTAGCAGTTGTAATTCTTCATACAAATACGGATGGCAACGCATCGAACCCTGGCCAAAAATCATCAGCGAGCGGCTTAAAATATTGGCCCCTTCAACGGTAATGGAAACTGGAATGGCCTGATAGGTCAGCGCCAGAAAGTTCCGTGGACCCAACTGGATGGTGCGGCCACCGACCACATCCATACCATGATTAACCACACGGCGCATAGACTCTGTGGCATAGTACTTGGCCATCGCGGTCATCACGGCAGGTTTGCCGCCCTGATTCAGTCCACAGGTCACCAGATAGCGAAAGGCTTCCAGCATATAGGTTTCACTGGCAATATCACTGGTGACTTCCTGTACGCCTTCAAATTTCCCCACCGACAACTTGAATTGCTGGCGGATTCGCGCAAAAGCACCGACATTTAAATAGGTCATTTCCCCGGCAGCGGTTGACAGTGCCGGTAAGGAAATCCCGCGACCGACGGCCAGACATTCCATTAACATGCGCCAGCCTTTACCGGCATTTTCAACACCACCAATAATCCAGTCGAGTGGAATAAACACATCCTGACCTTCGACCGTGCCATTCATAAATGGTGAACCGGGATGATGGCGCGGCCCGACTTTCACTCCGGCGTGATTGGCCGGCAGCAGCGCACAGGTAATGCCGTAGTCGGTTTTAGTCTTATCGCCGAGTAAACCGTCCGGATCGTACAGTTTAAAAGCCAGACCAATTACGGTGGCAATGGGTGCTAACGTAATCCAGCGTTTGGAGAAATTCATCTTTAGGCCCAGTACGTGCTGGCCTTCAAACTGGCCATAGCAGACCACGCCGGTATCTGGAATGGCACCGGCATCGGAGCCGGCTTCCGGGCTGGTCAGCCCAAAGCAGGGAATTTCTTCGCCTTTGGCCAGACCGGGCAAGTAACGTTTTTTCTGCTCATCGGTACCGTAGTGCAGCAGCAACTCACCCGGGCCTAAGGAATTGGGCACCATACAGCTGACCGCGGCGGTTAGGGAGCGTGAGGCAATTTTGCTCATAATCCGGCTTTGCGCAAAAGAACTGAAAGCCTTGCCGCCGTATTCCTTGGGAATAATCAGGCCCAAAAACCCATGGGTTTTAATAAACTGCCAGGTTTCAGGAGATAAATCTTTGTGCTTATGATGGATTTCCCATTCATCCAGCATGTTGCACAGCTGTTCCACTTCATTGTCTAAAAAGGATTGTTCCTCCGCACTGAGCGTAGGATAGGGATATTGCTCAAAGGTATCCCAGTTGGGCGCACCCATAAACAGCTCTTTTTCCCACCAGCTGGTGCCGGCATCCAGTGCTTCACGTTCGGTGCTGCTCATGCTTGGCATGGCTTGTGACAAAGCCTTATACGCGGGTTGGGTGATGATTTTCATGCGCAAGGCATCCACCATCACAATTATGCTCAGCACAATTAACGGAATGCCTAAAATTAAGGACCAGGGATTAATAAAGGCAGAGACAATACTGACCGCAATCAGGGTCATGGCACCGCTGTTGCGCGACAGCTGAAAATAGAAAATCGCCCACAGTGTAAAAACAAGAATGACGATACTGAGTATAAAAAGCATTATTGTATTTCTCCCGGCTGCTACAGCATCACCGTGCCTGCAAGGAAAAATGAAAGAAATGCTGCTTCATTTTGTCTGAAGTCATCCGGTGAAGGCTGTTCTTGGAACTTCGGTATCGTTTTTTTAAATATCAAGACCATCAAAACGATTGCTAAAAACAAACTCTATGGATGAAGATTGGTTGAAAAATGATCGCTATTCAAGTAAAAACGCGCAACGAAATGTGAAGATAAGTAAGGGTTTAGCAGCTAGGTAAAAGAATGATAGAAATTTACTTCTGGTTTAAATGGGGTGTTTTTTAAAGATGAGCCGTCTTTGGATCTAAGAGGAAACAGATGATCTCTCTGGGCTAAAAATTCTGATCCGAGGACGATGTAAAAATTTAAGTAAAAGATGACCTTGTAAAAAAGCCCCGAATCCGGGGCCCTGTTTTCTAAGCTTAGTTTTCTCAGCTTATGCTTCGATGGTTTGTACACTAATTTTCTTGGCAGGATCAGTCTTGCGACGTACTGCTGGAACTGGCTCGCCGTAGTATTGACGGTCTGCAAAATAACTTGAACGCACCATTGGTGCAGACCAGATATTTTTAAAGCCCAGTTTGCGGCCATGTTCTGCATAACGCTCAAATTCTTCTGGTGTTACAAAGCGGTCAATTGGTGCGTGCTGTTTTGATGGCTGTAAATATTGGCCAATAGTCACATAATCTACATCATGTGCTCTCAGATCATCCAATAATGAAATCACTTCTTCTTCAGTTTCACCAATACCCACCATCAGGCCACACTTGGTTGGAATTTCCGGGCAATATTCTTTAAACATTTTCAGCAGGTTTAAAGAGTGCTGATAGTCTGAACCCGGACGCATGGCTTTATATAAACGTGGCACGGTTTCAATATTGTGGTTAAACACATCTGGCGGACATTCAGTCATAATGCGCAGCGCAATATCCATACGGCCACGGAAATCCGGAACCAGAATTTCCAGCAGGGTATTCGGACTTAAGGCACGCGCTTCTTTAATACAGTCAACAAAATGCTGTGCACCGCCATCAAGCAGGTCATCACGGTCTACCGAGGTAATGACCGCATATTTCAGACCCAAGTTGGCAATGGTTTCAGCCATATGACGCGGTTCATCCGGATCAAGTGCATTCGGACGACCATGGGCAACGTCACAGAACGGACAGCGACGGGTACAAATATCACCCATAATCATAAAGGTTGCAGTACCACCACCAAAACATTCTGGCAGGTTCGGACAGGCTGCTTCTTCGCAAACGGTATGCAGTTTTTGCTGACGCAGTGTCGATTTGATCCGTTGAACTTCTTCTGGCGCCGCCATCTTGACCCGAATCCAGTCCGGTTTGCGCGGCGTTTCAACCGTAGGCACAACTTTTACAGGAATACGAGCGACCTTTTCTGCGCCACGAAGTTTAACACCCTGTTCTGGTTTACGGTTTTCAGACATATTCAACTTTTCCACTGTTTTGACGGGGGAGATATTCGAAAAATAGCGCCTCCATTATAACGGACTTGGGTGCAAATAGGAAAAAAACGATATTCATTTAAAAAATGTGGCTATCACGCAATATATGCTAGGTAAATACAGAAAATCATGATGTTTTCAGTCATAATATGCATATGAGATATAAACAGAATAGATTAGTTTAAGGAGCGTTGAATGCCACGTAAAAAAGAGGTGGTTGCCGGAACTTTCGTTAAATATGATGCGGTGGTCCTAGGTTCTGGTCCTGCAGGTGAAGGCGCAGCAATGAAACTTGCCAAATCAGGCATGCGTGTTGCTGTGGTGGATATGCGTGAGCAACTCGGCGGTAACTGTACTCACGTGGGCACAATCCCAAGTAAGGCGCTGCGTCAGACGGTATCCAGTATTATCCGTTACCAGCGTGATCCGATGTTCCAGAAAGTGGGCGACTGGAAACAGTTCACCATGAAACAGGTGCTGCGTAATGCACATAAAGTGATTCAGCAGCAGGTCGATACTCACTCACGCTTCTATGACCGCAATAAAATTGATATCTATCACGGTCGTGCCTATGTGCAGGACAAAAATACCGTGCTGGTATTCAGTCCGGAAGGCATTAAGGAAACCCTAATTTTTAAACAGCTGGTGATTGCAACCGGTTCGCGTCCGTATCGTCCGGAAATTTTAGATTTTAACCATCCACGTGTATTCGATTCAGACAAGATTCTGGATCTGGATTTCTCGATTCAGAAAATCATCATTTATGGTGCCGGTGTCATTGGCTGTGAATATGCCTCGATCTTCATTGGTCTGGACCATAAAGTCGACCTGATTAACACCCAGCATAAATTGCTCAGCTATCTGGATGATGAAATCTCCGATGCCTTGTCCTATCACTTGCGTGAACAGGGTGTGTTAATTCGTCACAATGAACAGATTGATCATTTAGAAACCTTTGATGATCACGTGGTGCTGCATTTGCAAAGCGGCAAGAAAATCAAAGCCGATGCCATCTTGTGGTGTAACGGCCGTTCAGGCAATACCGATGGTTTAGGCCTGGAAAATGTTGGCTTAAAACCAAACAGCCGCGGTCAGCTGACGGTAAATGAGCAATATCAGACTGAAGTAGAAAATATTTTCGCTGCTGGTGACGTGATTGGCTGGCCATCTCTGGCGTCTGCTGCCTATGACCAGGGTCGCTGTGCAGGGGCCAACATGAGTGGTGAAGAAAATGTGGCACCGGTGACTGATATTCCAACCGGTATTTATACCATTCCGGAAATTTCTTCAATTGGTAAGACCGAGCAGGAACTGACTGAAGAAAAAATTCCGTACGAAGTGGGTCAGGCTTCTTTCCGTCATCTGGCACGTGCGCAAATTACCGGTGATACGGTTGGTGAACTGAAAATTCTGTTCCACCGTGAAACTTTAGAAGTATTAGGTGTACATTGCTTCGGGAATAACGCGGCAGAAATTATTCACATTGGTCAGGCGGTGATGAATAGCCCGAACAATACCATCAAGTATTTTGTAGAAACCACATTTAACTATCCAACGATGGCAGAAGCCTATCGTGTGGCGACCTTAAATGGTATGAACCGTCTGTTCTAAGCGGTTGCTCATACTGAAAAACCCATAAACACAGTTTGCGGGTTTTTTTATGGTTGGATGAAAAGGATAAATATCCTGCAGTCAAAGTCCTGAACACGGGTGCATATTCAGTATCTCTAGTTCAGTTCCTGCTTAAAAAGGTCGGCTTCCGGCAAGGCTGATACGTTTTAACAAACGGCGCTGCTCGGCTGGAAATGGACGGCGGGAATGCAGGGTAGCCTGATTATCCCAGAACACAATATCACCGACTTCCCACTGATGCTCATAGGCAAATTCTGGTTGAAGCAGATGGGCACGTAACTGGGCAATCAGTTCGCTACCAGCCTGATCTTCATAGTTTTCCAGTTCCACTTCGGTATGGGTATTGAGCCACAAAGCTTTACGCCCCGATTCTGGATGGGTGCGCACCAAAGGATGTGGATAGGCATGGCTTAAAACCGGTTGATCTTTAAAGCGATACAGCGGACTGTTGCCATAAACGCCGTCTTGCGACGAGGCTTGGGTTTTCTGCCGGCGAACAAAAGGGTTGTAAGTAATTAATTGTAGCTGGTCGATATGTGCCTGAATGTCGGCATCTAGGGCATTATAAGCTTTGATGGTATTAATCCAGCTGGTCTGGCCACCATTTTGTGGCAGTTCAATAGCATAGAGCAAAGAGCCAAAGGAGGGCAGCGGTGTCCATTGATGATCGGCATGCGGGCTTAATTCACCATGACCAGTATAATCGCCTTGTCCTACTGCATTGGAAACAGGCACGATATCGGGTGGTACACCGCTATCATCCTGCGCGGCCAGTACAGGCGTGTCGGCAGCGGGACGGAAAATTGAACCGAAATAGGTGGTAAAGGCCAGATACTGTAAATCATCCAGCTGTTGCTGTTTGAAAATTAAAACTAAATGTTCTGCCAAGGCCTGTTTCAGCCGGAAAATGGTTTCACCCGATTGAGCCTTGCGCGCATCTAATCCATACACCACCGCACCAAGAGTCTGGTCAGTGTGTGGAAGAATCCGGATTTCGCTGCCGTCCTGAAATTGATCGGCCTGATGCCAGCGCGGTGCATCATGAATGGCTTGGGAAAGTGGGGTCAGACTGGTCATGTTTAAATTTTTCTCTCAGTGTTATTGCCTCAAGAAAATTTAGAAAAAACCGCAGGCCAAATAAAATCAGAAGAAATGCTAAACTTATGAAAAGGCTGTAAAAATAATTAAATATATGATTTATATTCTTTTAATTAAAACAGCAAACCAAATAACTGAATTTGCTGTTTCGGGATTTGCTGTTGATGCTGCGGGTTTTTAAACATCAATGTGCACAAAACGCCTGATTAAAATATTCGAATAGTTGTGGCGTTTGCATCCATAAAAAAATCGATAAGCCAAAAAGGGCAGTGATTGCGAGTGTGAGCAATACTTTAAAATTAAATAAAGAATTAATCATGAATGACATGCTCCTCATCTACCCAAAAATGTACCAAGACCGCAAACGCACTTAAAGCAATAGAAACAATCCAGATTGCATTATAGTTACCTGTCAGATCGTGGTTTAGACCGCCAAGCCATCCACCAAAAAAAGAGCCAACTTGGTGTGTGAAAAATACAACGCCACTGAGCATGGTCAGGTATTTAATTCCAAACATATTTGCCACAATACCATTGGTTAAAGGCACTGTAGATAACCACAATAAGCCCATAATGATCCCGAATGCATAAATTGTCCAGATGCTTAAAGGTAGAATTAAAAAGGTGATAATGGCAATACCGCGTAGTCCGTAAAGCCACATCAGCAAGTGTGGTTTCGAATAGCGACCACCTAACCAACCTGCGGTATAGGTGCCTACAATATTAAATAAACCCACCAGTGCCAGAAAAACTGTGCCTGTGGTTGCATTAAAGCCATGATCAATTAAGTAGCTAGGTAAGTGAATACCGATAAAGACCACTTGAAAACCACAGACAAAAAAACCCAAAGCTAAAAACCAAAAGGGTTTATGGTTTTTAGCGATCACCAAAACTTGCTTAAAGCCTAAAGCGGGTTGGCTGACTGAACTTGCATTGAGGTTTTGATACATGGGTGCTTTGAGCATCCATGCCAAAGGAACAATCAATGCAATTAAAATCGCACTGACAATTAAAGCGCCCGACCAACCCACACTTTGTAATAACAATAAGGTCGATGGCAACATAATAAATTGCCCAAACGAGCCTGCAGCACTGGCAATACCCATTGCAAGGCTACGCTTTTCTGGAGGAGCAGCACGACCCACTGCAGAAAGTAGTACAGGGAATGAGGTCGCAGAAAGCGCTAATCCTAAAATTAAACCCACACTTAAATTTAGCAATAAGCCTGTTGAGCTGACGGCCATAAGTAATAAGCCGAGTGTATATAGTGCGCCACCGACTGCAACTACAATTTTACTGCCGTATTTGTCTGCAAAAGCACCTGTGATGGGTTGGACTGCACCCCAAATCAGGTTTTGCATGGCAATGGCTAAACTAAAGACATTATGTCCCCAACCAAATTCATGGCTCATAGGCACCAAATACAAACCAAATGCATGCCGAACCCCAAGCGATAATGCCAAAATAATGGCACTTCCAATTAACATATAAATTAGAGGTTTGGAAAATTGAGCATTCGACATAAGGCATCCACGTATGGCTAACAGCTTGTTATGGTAGTCGATTCAGCCGCAGATCGCGATAAAATAAAATTCATCAAATGATAAAATTTTTTTATGGCTGCATCAAAAAAGACAGCCTGAAAGGCTGCCTGATGATGGACTGAAAAATTAAAGTCTAGAAACGGATACCAATACCGGCATAGGCCAAAATCGGATTCACTTCAATATCGGCCTTAGAACGAATAAGTTCGCCATGCGTTGCATCGGTCACGGTAATGGTAGTGTCATTTTGCAGATGTGCATAGGACAGCGAACCAACTGCAAACCATTTTTCATTAAAGTCATAAGTAAAGCCTGCTGTGATTACTGGAGCAAAGGCATCTGTTGCTTCAACTTTGACTTTAGGATTGGCTTTGTCATTCGGTGACCCATCTAGTGATGCTCCGGCTTTATTATCCAGAATATTAGCGATCATATGTCCTGCAGCAATCAGGTCTTTTTCAGTCTGTGGATTAATTTCCAGTTCATTAAAATAAGCATACATTAAGCCTACGCCAACATAAGGACGGAATTTATTTACGCCAGTCTTGCCAAAGTGATACTGAAATTCAAAAGCAGGCGTCCATGCCCGAGCTGAAGCGGCAGGGCCATGTGCTTCTAAATCCGTAATAAAAATATCATTGTCTAACTCAATGGAGCCCACAAGTGGGGAAGCTATAGCACTGAATGGAGCATATATTTTTCCCTTACCTTGTAAGTCTACTTTAGGTGGAATGCCAGCTTTCATTTCAAACGAAATATTATCGGTAAAAAAATAGTTGGTCATAATGCCTAAAGTGGTAACATCATCAGCCTCTAATCCAGTGCCTGGATTCGTCCAGTTCTCTAGGCCATAAACTTGTGCTGTACCGCTCATGAACGCAGGTAAGGTACTATCTGGATTGATGCCATTAATTAAATCAATTAACCAATTCGCTAAACCAGATGAATTTTCTACGCGGTTATCAATGACTGCCTGCGATGAAATTTCTCCAACGTCAGACTGTATTCCTTCATAGGCAGCAGTATTAACTTTGAATGGCTGCGCTTTACCTTGTGGCATCACATGTAGAGCGCCAACTGATACAGAAAAACGTTTAAAACCATCACCATCTTGCAGGCTAAAATACGGTGAGGCATAAGAAACAGCAGGTAAGGCCAACAGCGTGCTGGCAAATAATAAGGTCTTCTTCATATAAGGGACTCCATGTCCAATTTGTTGCTCGTTTTTATAAGGGCCATTATTTAATAGTTAGATAAAGCAAGACTGTTGTTTTTGAAGAAGATTGTTTTATTACATTTGTAACATTCTTGAAATAAGTTTGCTGCTCTGTGACTTATTTATGACTTGTGTAGCTAGAAATAGTGATACAGTTTTTAGAGATGAAACCTAAATCTTTAGATAAGTTGTTGATTAATAAATTTTAAGTAGGAATTTTGGGTGATAAAAAAGGCCACATCAATGTGACCTTTCTGACAATTTTTTTAGTTTTTACGCCAATGACAGCTTAAGACTGGAAACGTGACAGGTCTTCTTCAGGACGTGCAGTCAGGACTTCCAGACCGTCTTTAGTCACTAAAATAGTGTGTTCATATTGCGCTGAAAGTTTGTGATCTTTAGTCACCACAGTCCATTTGTCGCCCAGTAATTTGGTTTGCCAAACACCCGCGTTTACCATTGGTTCAATGGTAAAGGTCATGCCTTCTTCTAAAATCATGCCGGTATCTGGCTGGCCATAATGCAGCACTTGCGGTTCGTCATGGAAGGTTGTTCCAATGCCATGACCGCAATATTCGCGCACCACACTAAAACGCTCAGATTCGACATATTTCTGAATGGCATGGCCAATATCACCAATGGTCGCGCCCGGTTTTACAACTTCCATACCGCGGTACATGGCTTCCTGTGCTACTTTGCATAGACGGTTGGCAAGAATAGAAGTTTCGCCGCCCACCACGTACATCATGTTGGTATCGCCGTGGTAACCATCTTTAATGACCGTGACATCAATATTCAGGATATCGCCTTTTTTTAATGTCTTGTTTTCAGATGGAATACCGTGACACACCACGTGGTTTACCGAAGTACAGATGGTATGCTGGAAGGCTGGACGACCTGGGGCTGCACCATAGCCCAGGCAGGCTGGAATGGCATTTTGTACATTGACAATATAATCGTGACAAATCGTATCAAGCTCAAGTGTGGTTACACCCGGTTTGATATGTGGCTTGATCATATCCAAAACTTCCGCTGCCAGTCGTCCCGCTACCCGCATTTTCTCAATTTCATCTGCGGTTTTAATTAATCGACGAGGCGCTTGATAAGTACTGTTCATGATCTCTAAAAACTTTTGGAAATTTATATGTGACTATGGTATAAATAGCCGCCCATTTTATCAAATGCTTTTTCGTGAATAAATTTCGCGGGCATTGTGCGATGGGGCAACAAAATCCGCACATATATCGTCACATTACTCTGGGTGCCCTTTGGGGTGGAGAATGCGGATATATGGAGGCCTAACCCAAACTTTAAGGTAAAGAAAATGGCAGATTACAACGTAAGCATGCGCGACCTTCTACAAGCTGGCGCGCACTTTGGTCACCAAACTCGTTTCTGGAACCCAAAAATGCGTCAATACATCTTTGGCGCGCGCAACAAAATTCACATCATCAACCTTGAGCACACTGTTCCTGCGTTAAATGATGCTTTGAACTTCGCTAACCAATTAGCAAGCAAAAAGAACAAAGTTTTGTTCGTTGGTACTAAACGTGCTGCTTCTAACATCATCCGTGAACAAGCTCAACGCGCTGGTCAACCATACGTAGATCACCGTTGGTTAGGTGGTATGTTGACGAACTGGAAAACACTTCGCCAATCTATCAACCGTTTAAAAGATCTTCAAACTCAATCTACTGACGGTACTTTCGCTAAGCTGACTAAACGTGAAGCTTTAGAGCGTAGCCGTGAGATGGAAAAACTTGAACGTGCTTTAGGCGGCGTTAAAAACATGGGTGGTTTACCTGACGCATTATTCGTAATTGACGTTGACCACGAAGCAATCGCGATCAAAGAAGCGAAAAACCTAGGTATTCCTGTAATCGGTATCGTTGATACAAACTCTAACCCAGACAACGTAGACTACGTTATTCCGGGTAACGACGATGCGATCCGTGCAGTAACACTTTACGCTTCTGCTATGGCTGATGCGATCATTGCTGGTAAAGAGTACGCTCAAACCCAAGCAAATGCTCAAGCGAAAGGCGAAGAAGCTCCAGCTTCTGAGGCTTAATGCGTTTTTGACGCAAGCTTGTCATTTTTGCGACATGTGATGGTGGCAAAGTAAGCGTCATGTATGCAGGCGGCCCATGAGTATCCTCTGGGCCGTTTCTGTTCTAAAAAGAATTCATTTTCTACCGAATTAGGAGATTCACATGACTGCTATTACTGCAAGCATGGTTAAAGAATTGCGTGACCGTACTGGTTTAGCAATGATGGAATGTAAAAAAGCTTTGACAGAAGCGGGTGGTGACATCGAATTAGCGATTGACAACCTTCGTAAATCTGGTCAAGCAAAAGCTGCTAAAAAAGCAGGTAACATTGCTGCTGACGGTGCGATCACAATCGCTCAAGAAGGTAACAAAGCAATCCTTCTAGAAGTAAACTGCCAAACTGACTTCGTTGCTAAAGACGAAAACTTTGCTGGCTTCTCTGCGAAAGTTGCTGCTGCTGCACTTGCTGCTGGCGAAACTGACGCTGCAAAAATTGCTGAACTGAAACTTGAAGATGGCCAAACTGTTGAAGAAGCGCGTATTGCTCTTGTTCAAAAAATTGGTGAAAACATCCAGGTTCGTCGTGCGCAAATCATTGAAGGTGAAAACCTTGCAGTTTACAAACACGGTCTGAAAATCGGTGTTGTTGTTGCTTACACAGGTGAAGCTGAAACTGGTAAAGGTATTGCAATGCACGTTGCTGCGTTCAACCCGGTTGCAGTAACTGCTGAACAGGTTCCTGCTGAGCTGATCGCGAAAGAGAAAGAAATTGCAGAAGCGAAAGCAGTTGAATCTGGTAAGCCAGCGAACATCGTTGAAAAAATGGTAACTGGTTCAGTTGAAAAATACCTGAACGAAGTTGTTCTTGAGCGTCAAATGTACGTAATCGACAACGAGAAGAAAGTTGCTGATGCATTGAAAGCTGCTAACACAACTGTTGCTCAATTCGTTCGCTTCGAAGTAGGTGAAGGTATTGAGAAGAAAGCAGAAATGAGCTTCGCAGAAGAAGTTGCTGCTGCTCAAGCTGCTGCAAAATAATTTATTTTGCGAAAAAGCCCCGTTTCGGGGCTTTTTTTATGACCACGACAACAACAGGAAGAACAATGTCGAAGAAAACCAATATGGGCATTGGCGCAGTAATTGCGCTGCTGGTTGCGGCTTATTTAGGTATCGACCTACAACCGCAAAACTCCGGTTCAAATACCTTCACTCAACAGCAGTCTGAAACCACACTGCAAGCTCCCGTTCAGGATGATACCGCCAAAATTGCCCAAGCCTTTCAGCAACGAAAAAATGATGTACAGGTACAAGCTACTGGTACAGTAGTGGCACTGTTAAGTGATGACAATGAAGGTTCGCGCCATCAGCGTTTTATTCTGGAACTTGGCAATGGGCAAACCTTGCTGGTTGCCCACAATATTGATTTGGCTCCACGCATCGACCGTCTGCAAAAAGGCGATACTGTCGAGTTCTTTGGTGAATATGAATATACCGACAAAGGTGGCGTGATTCACTGGACCCATCATGATCCGCAAAAACGCCATGTTGATGGCTGGTTAAAGCATCAGGGAAGCATCTATCAATAAGCCCTCCAGCACTGGAGCAAAATGCTTCCTGATGTGTAAGCGTCTTTAGGTTTGGACATCCAGATGCGTGGTGTGCTGGCGAGATTTCCAGGATGGTAAAATCTTGCCTAAATAGGCATCCATACACCAGAGCGGTCCAATCAGCAGGAATTGCAGATCTTTAAAGAACGATGGTTTTTTGCCTTCGACCTTGTGGCCATAGAACTGTCCAATCCAGGCAAAAACAAACAGCGCAATATAAAAACCAACGCCAACCGGTAAAATCCAGATTAACCAGGCCATCACCAGAGTCAGTGCTGCCATGGCCACGGCCAGTACCAGATCCAGGCGTGCATAAAAAATAAAGGCCAGCACCAGTAACAGGGCAGTAAGCAGGGCGCTGAAATGCGCAATGATGCCAATAATGGAAAAATAGATGGTCGGTACACAGACCCAGTGAATCAGTTTATTGGTCTTGTTTTGATGACTTTCGCTATATTCATCCAGCCATTCTGAAATTGTTTTCATGCAGTACTCCTTTTGCATTATTTTTCTGAGTTTCCAAGAATGTTCTCACTATAAACGAGAAGCGGAAAACGGTCAAAATGGGGCGGCAAAAATACCTGAAAATCGTAAAATGAGGGAAATAGGGAAATTCCTGTATAAAGGAATAGGGCTAAATGCGCATAGGATGCGTTTTAAGCGCAGAAAAAAATAAAAAGCTACCTATGGATTCAAAAAGGAAGAAAAGCACGCTAAGGGTGAAAATGAATGCAAATTTGTAGTTTCAAAATGGATTATTCGATTTTATGACCAGATCAGCGTATTTAAAATCCAAAAAACGGATAGGGAAGTAAGCGTCTTTCCCTGAATTTGGGGATTAAAAAAGCCACCTGAGGTGGCTTTTGGGTCATATGGTGCAAGAGCTTAAACGGGTATTAGGAGTTTGGACCATCTACACGTTCAATGCTGACTTTGGCTACGCCAGCATTGGTAATGCCTAAACGTTTTGCAGCACCGTAAGATAAGTCGACTACACGGTTACCATGGAATGGGCCACGGTCATTAACCTTAACGATTACGCTTTTGCCATTGTTCTTGTTGGTTACACGGATATAGCAGTTCAGTGGCAGGCTGCGGTGTGCTGCAGTCATGGCATTCATGTCGAATGTTTCGCCGCTGGCAGTTTTACGACCGTGGAACTGACGGCCATACCAGGAAGCCATACCGGTCTGGCTGAACTTACGAACAGTATTCGATGCTACGGTGTTTAACTTTTCAATGACAGAAGGCTCTTCTTCTGGGATTTCAATTTTTGCAGCGATGGTTTCGCGGCGGATTTTATCGCCAGAACGTTCTGTAATTGAAAGGCTATTTAAATTAGAGAAGTGGGTATTAAAGCTTTGTGCTTCTTTGTTTAGCACACGGGCAGCCAGGCTAGAGCTTTCATTGTCGTTATTGAACGATGATGACTGCACCATTTCGGCTTGCGACTGACTTAAGGTAAATACCGTCGACAGCGCCAGTAAATATTTAATTGAAGAATGCATATGTTTAAAACTCCCGCAGCTTGATGCCGTGAATCAACCTTAAGTGGTTGATATAGCAGACATCATGCCTGTTATTTCACTTTTGCAACCATATTTGACGAAATGGATAATATTCATCGTTTACTAAAGGTGTCTAGTCTTTACACGGAAATAATGACAAAAACTACCAAACCTTTACCTCTTTTGGTTAAATAATAACCAATATTGTAACAATGTATGTGAAAAGTCGGTTTTGTGCGCAAAATCTCGTAAAAAAATATTGACTTTGTAACTTTTGAGTAAAAATAAGTTCTTATCGACTGACAATTTCAGTACCCAATAACCAGAGTGCAGTGGCATACATACGGCTGCGGTTATAGGTGGTAATCACCTGAAAGTTTGGATAGGTGATGTAATAAATTGGACCATAATTTTCTTGTAATTGAATGACATTGACCAGATCGAGGTCATCAATTTTCACAATCGGGTTCAGCGGACTGATGCCCTGATTTTTCAGCACACCATACGGGGTAGGTAAGGTTAGATCTTTGGCAATCACGGCATCCGGAGTTGAGCCGCTATAACGAGCTGGAAAAGCAATCGGCTGATTACGCTGCCAGCCATGTTGGGCCAAATAGTTGGCAATCGAACCAATCGCATCTACTGCTGAATTTCTTAAATCAATATGTCCGTTGCCATCATAATCGACGCCAAATTTAGGAATATTGCTTGGCATAAACTGCGGATAGCCAATTGCACCGGCATAGGAACCGACCACAGAATGGGTGGCAACGCCATCTTTATAGCTCCAGGCAATTAGTGCAGACAGTTCGCTCTGGAAATATTCGGCCCGGCGTGGATAGCCAAAACCTAAAGTGGCCAGCGCATCCCGGGTAATAAAAGAGCCTTTATTGGAACCAAAACCGGTTTCCACACCTAAAATCCCCAGAATAATCGCTTGTGGCACGCCAAACTGCTGTTCAGCACGATTCAGGGTATCGGCATATTGCTGTTTGAAACGCACACCGCGTTGAATGGTGCTTTCAGCCAGAAAATTGGTTTTATAGGCATACCACGGTTTGCTTTCACCGGGACGATTCATGATATTGATAATATTCGGCAGATTTTTGGCACCGCTCATGGCACGATCAATCTGCTCGGAACTGAGCCCATACTGCTGCATGGTTTTTTGCTTAAAGTTTGGATAGTCCGGATGGCTGAGGAAGTCATTGGCCTGAACAACACTGGATAAGGAAAGAGCACCAACAAGTAAAGAAAGACGCTGTAATTTTTTATAGAAATAACGATTCAACATATTGGTTCAATTTCCCAATGTATTATCAATTTAGTGACAAAAAGCAGATGGTGTTTAAAAATTAAAACAGGTTGAGCAAAAATGTCGATTTAAAAAAGACAGTTCACACAGGCAATTAAGATAACATTCATTCTGGCGCTACAGGCAAGCGCATATACAAAAAGTGACAAAGCCTGTCTAAAAAATGTGCGCTGTTTGTAACAAAGTTCAACCAGGGCTTCATCCTCCCTCCTTTATAGAGAAATGTTGCGGGAAAAGTGGCATAAAAAAACCTGACTGGAGTCAGGTTTATTAAAGGTGTTTCTGCTTAGGCATGAAACAGGGTGTCATGATATTCCGCCAGCGCGACCAGTTCATCTTTGGTCAGGTTTGGAATAATTTTATCTACCGCAATATGTACAGCTTTAATAACCGCAGCTGAGCCAATATCAGCCGCTTTACGTTTGATCATGCCCAAATCGAGGGTTTTATTAAAGTCATTCATAAAATGACGCACAGTAGCTTCAGCAAACTGTTTATACAACTCGGCCAAAGCAGACTTGTTAATGTCATTGCCGGCTTTAATTTCGGCATAGGTGTTTTTTAGATTGGTCACCAGGCTGGCATCTAAACTTTCACCGACACGCGTGTTGCCGTCTGCATCTTTAAACAGGCTGCGTTCAGAAAATTCAATTGATTGCTTGACCACATCGTTCGGGGCTTTATTCAACAATTGCTTGAGTAACACCGCTACGGTGGATTTGACATAACCGGCCAGTTTTTCCGCAGTATCGCGTTTGTCACTTGGCGGGAAACGGCGGACAAGCTCGGTTAAAATGGCATCAATGATTTCATCATTAATCATTAATGCTGTTTTATCACGTAATGGATACAGCGGTTCGCTTGAATTTTTTTTCTGCTGCGCAGTTTGAATGGTATTTAAAAGTTCCTCGGAAGGAATAAAACCAAAAAATGGCATCTGTTAACCTCAATGTTTTTTTATTGTCGCGCTAAACGAATAGGGCGAGGCATCCATGTTAAATCCGATACACGACATGGATTAATGTCTAATCCGCCACGACGTGTATAGGTGGCATACACCATCAGTTTTTCAGGATTCAGGTTTTGCCAGATGTCGGCAAACATCTGTTCAACACATTGCTCATGAAAACCGTTATGCTGACGGTAAGAAATAATATAAGCCAAAATACTGCGATAACAAGGTTTTTTACCCTGATAGCGGATAAAAACTGTGCCCCAGTCAGGTTGACCGGTGACCGGACAGTTACTTCTCAGTAAATGTGAATACAGTTGCACTTCGACCTGTTCGTCTTGCTCGGCATCGTGCTGTAATAAGGACGCATCCGGATGATTTTCCAGTCGGGTCGGGCTTAAGTCATCAATACATATGCCTTCAGGATGGCTAATTGCCAGATCATCGACAGATAACAGTTCCAGATTGACCTGTGCCTGTGCCGCGGCTGATAAATCCTGCTCGACGGTATTGATCAGCGCGTCTGTTGAAGCAAAGGTGCTAAAGTTCAAACTGTTGAAATACAGCTTTAAAGATTTCGACTCGATTAAATTTGGTGAGGTGGCAGGCAAGTGAATCCGGCCAATAGCAACTTGCGGAACGCCGGCTGCATTTAACCAGGACATCTCAAAGACATGCCACCAGTCTTTACCTTGCTGAATACCAGCCACATGCGCATATTTTTCCCGCGCTTCAGCACGCGCAATCGGAAACAGCACATCAGGTTGATAAGTTGTAGGGTACTGAGTGTCTTTACCCAATAAAGAATTTTCTACGCTCATTATTCACGCATTCCTGAACCACGGGAGAGTAAATGATAGGCAATGCCATATAACACAGCACAGCATAATGTAATCACGCCTAGGGAAACGGTCACGTTGACATCGCTATGTCCTAAAATGCCATAACGGAAGGCGTTGACCATATACACTACAGGGTTAATTAAAGAAAGGTTTTGCCAAAACGGCGATAATGCACTAATTGCATAGAACACACCACCTAAATAGGTGAGCGGTGTTAGCACAAAGGTTGGAATAATGGAAATATCATCAAATGATTTGGCATAAACGGCATTAATAAAACCGCCTAAAGACAGTAATAATGAAGTGATCAGTACGGTATAAATAGTCACAAACCAGTTGGTAATGTATAGGTCGGTGAAAAACAGGCTCATTAAGGTCACAATAATGCCGACCAGTACGCCGCGACATACTCCACCCAGCACATAGCCCCACAAAATGGCATGTAATGGCACCGGACTCATGATCAGTTCTTCAATGCTTTTCTGGAATTTGGCACTAAAGAAACTAGAGGAGACGTTGGCATAACTGTTGGTAATGACCGCCATCATGATCAGGCCGGGCACAATAAACTGCATATAGCTAAAGCCGCCCATTTCCCCAATACGTGAACCGACCAGATTACCGAAAATCACGAAATATAGACTCATGGTGATGGCCGGTGGTAACAGGGTTTGTGGCCAGATCCGCATAAAACGGCGGATTTCCTTATGAACCAGCGTATACAGCGCAACTCTTAATTGATTAAAGTTCATTGCGCGACTCCTGCAAGATTTTTCTCTACCATCTTCACAAATAATTCTTCAAGACGATTGGCCTTGTTGCGCATACTGCGCACCTGTACCCCTTGTGATTCCAGTAACTGGAACAGCTCATTCACGGTATGGGCCTTGTCCATAGTCACTTCCAGGGTCAGCGGATCGACCAGATTAAAACGTACCCCGATAATATCCAGATGAATGGGCTGAATCGGCTGAACTAGATCGAAAATAAAGGTTTCTTCATTCAGCTGGTTCAGGAAGCCTTTCATGGTGGTGTCTTCTTTAATCACACCGCGGTCAATAATGGCAATCCGGCGGCACAGCATTTCCGCTTCTTCCAGGTAGTGGGTGGTCAGAATAATGGAAGTGCCACTATTGTTCATTTCAATCAGGAAATCCCACATCGAGCGGCGCAGTTCGATATCGACCCCGGCGGTCGGTTCATCCAGAATCAGCAATTTCGGTTCGTGCATCATGGCGCGGGCAATCATCAAGCGGCGTTTCATCCCGCCAGATAGCATTCGCGCTTGCGTGGCACGTTTATCCCACAGCCCCAGTTTTTCTAAATACAGTTCGGCGCGTTGCTGCGCCACTTTTTTGGGAATACCGTAATAACCGGCCTGGGTCACCAGAATATCAAAGGTTTTTTCAAAATGACCAAAGTTAAACTCTTGTGGTACCACGCCCAGACACTGTTTGGCTTGAGAGGGATGGGTATCCAGATTGTGGCCAAAAATTTCCACGGTACCCGAGGTTTTCTTGGTTAAGGAGCTAATGATACTGATCGTTGTAGATTTGCCTGCACCGTTGGGACCCAGCAGCGCATAAAATTCACCTTCAGGTACAGTCAAATTGATACCTTTTAAGGCCTGAAACCCATTGCGATAGGTTTTAGACAAGTCTCTTAACGTCAATGCATCAGTCATGAAAATCTCGCATGGTGTAGGGAGAGGCTATTGTGAGCGATATTGCCCAATAAACCAAGTAATCTACCGGGAATTCTGCATCGTATATTTGGAACGATTGCTTAAAGCATAAGCATAAAAATAAAGAACTTATATATAGTTGCTTTACCTTGTGCATTTTTTTGTTATGATGTGCGACGCGCGCTCGTAGCTCAGTTGGATAGAGTACAAGTTTCCGAAGCTTGGGGTCGTGGGTTCGATTCCCGCCGGGCGCACCAAATTCTGATCCATAAAAAACTATAAAAATTACCAAGATTCAATCATTTAAAATTCTTTACTTCAGTTTTGAACCAAAATCCTTTCCATAATCTGGCTTGAATAACGAATGCTGAACCATCATCGAAGGGCAATGCTTATTGGTTTGCCTTTCTATCTGTGGTTAAAAAGTAGTCATAGGACTGCATTTTCTTTGTATTTTTATCTTTGTTCTGATTAAAAAATATCACTTTTAGGTTTTTACAGCCTCATCACCGGCAAAACAGAAACATCCGCTTTAAGCTTTACATGAGGACAGAAAGGCTGAATAAAAAATCTGTTTAATCAGAAAAATCTCGTCACTACATCAGATCAGTTTAGTGAAATATAGAAGCACCTAAATTTAAATAATCTATATGATTTTAAAATATTTTTTCTTTATATGACTGGCATTGAGATGGCATATCAAAAATAAGCATAACTGTCGGATGAATTCGCCATAGCCGGAAGCGATTTTTCAGCCTATAAATGTCGCAGGGTAAATTATTAAAACACCATAAGAGTCAGAACAATGGGTTATATCGTTAAATTAATTCCTGAAGAAGTCTATTTTGTGCCGAATGACCATGAAATTGGTATGACAGAATCGCGTGAAAAAGCGATTGCAGAGGGGCTGTTTTTTGAATATGCGAATGCGCGGGCAAAAGTCAGGCTGTTTAATAAAGACCTGGTTGAAAATATTGATTACATCATTGAATCGACCAGCGAAGATCCGGTGCAACTCAAGTAAAGCTAGACATAATCCAAGAAAAATAATCACAGAAAAAGGACGCTGAATTGAGCGTCCTTTTGATAAATAGGGGATCAATGAGTCGTATCTAGCTTATTCATTATGGATGATTCGGTTCCTGATACACAATCAGGGCCGTTAAAATAGGAACTGCGAAGGCTGGAATTAACAGCATAATCCAGTACTCGACGCTTGGCATGTTGCTCAAGAATTGATACACGATAAAACCTAGACCTAAAACTGCAAACAGGCAGAATGCAAACAGAATAATAAATTTTTGCATCTTCAATTCCTCTTTTTAATTTAATGTCTCAAGTCCACTATAACGGATAACGCAGAATTTAGAAAAAGACTTATGTTTCATTCTGTTGCCGGCGATTATTTGCTATCAATCTAGCGATAGAGCAGGGTGAAAATGAGAGCAGATGCGCTGAGAAAAATAAGGCTGAATTTCACGACAGAAATATAATAAGCCTGATTAAGTTTTGTTCAATAGTCTTTTTGCTATACAAATGCTGAGAAATGTTAGAAGGCTTGCCAATCCAAGCCGAAGGGGACTATATTGAACCTACAGTAGGTCGCAAAACAAAGACGCTACGATGTAGTTGGACGGATCAATGACAGCTTGTTGAGTTTGTAACTCCGGTTCAAACAATAGATCTAGCACTAGCCTTCCAACATAAAAAAGCTCGCAGCAATGCGAGCTTTTTCTTGCTTAAAATAACGATGAATTGAGCGTCACATTGAGCAAATTGTTAAGAATAAGAAAAATCGGATAAAATGTTAAACCATAAAAATCAATCACTTATTTTTAATTATACTGACCTAATAAAGCATAGAATTAACATTGTCAAACAAATTAACAACTCTGTTTAGTCAAACTTGAATCAGCTATGCTATAACAAATTGTCTTCAAGAAAACCAATGATAAGAGGAAATAACCATGAGCCAATTAATTGATATTAAAGTAGAAGATCAGTATCAGCATCGTTATGATGCCAAAGCACAGCTGCGTCAGATTGCTGAAAATGCCAAAACAGCTGAATTGCCGTTATTTAAGAAAATTGACCATATTATTGTCGAGGATGAAATTATCCTGCCAAGTATTGAATTATTTTTTGAAAGCCAGAAGAGCAATAATATTTATAAAATTATTGAATAGAAAGAAACTTAGCATTTGCTAAGTTTCTTGTTTTAAGCTGGCCTAAGCGGTTTCAAACTGATTCAGCACATGCGCCAACAGTTGATAAAGCGCCAGACGATTTTTATTGGCCTGCTCAACTTCTGTTTTATTTAAGCGGATTTCTTTTTTCAAACGACCTTGTGTACGTTGTTGTACACAGACATGCTGCGAAGATACCGGATCATTTTTAAGCGTTAATTGTGGGCCTTGATGATAATGAAACAAGGCATGCAAACATTGATCCAAGCTCGGATAAAAATGAGAAATGGTTAAGGCGGTGAGGTTCGCAGACTTAGGGATATGCCGACTCATACGTCTTTACTCTTTATTTATAAGTGACCTGATTCTAAAAGACTTGTGCCCATTTTGCATGCATAAAGTTGTAAAAAGCGATGCTTGATCTTCAAGGACTTCAAAACAGGTGATGATTTCACTCTAACCGCTTTAAATCAGGCCGACATCAACATCGTATTTATGGAACTCCTGCAAAATATTGCGCAGCATCTGTTGGGCGGTTTCATCTGTGGCGTTCAGGATGATTTCCTGATTGCGAGTGCTGTCGAAGCATTCAATCGCCTGAATCAGCCAGCGCTGTTCATGTTCGGTGTTGTGAATGATGATACGGCGGGGCTGTAACTGTGCGGAAACCTGACGTGGAATGACATGGGTAATGGCCAGCTGAATCTGCTTGAGTTCGTCTTTAGGACTTAAAAAGGTGATGACCCAGTTACCAACTTTGCTGAGTTGCATCGGATTATCAAAGGGTTCAAATTGCAGGTAGTGCAGGGCAGACATGCTTCATTCCCAACAGAATACAGAGCTGTTGTTATGCCGTGCTGTGGCCAATCTCACTATTGGTCTTAAGTCTTAGTGTTTTAAGAAAGGATTGCTTATTTTTAATTATTTTTCTAAAAGCTGAACAATAACCGCTATTTATAAAGGTTTTTAGCGCATATAAAGAAAATTCTTAGATGAAAAAAGACTTAAAGCAAAGCAAAATTATATGAATCTTCAGGCACTTTGCAGGCTCTGCAGCGAAAAGTTAATTTGCTGTAAAGCATGGTTCAGTTCTTTTGGTGGCAAACGCGATTCCTGTAATTCGGTAATCCACTGCATTTGACACAGTTTCAGGCTACGAATATCCGGTGCAGCCTGAATGCGGAGAATAAGCTGTTTGGCCATTAGACCACAATAACGCTGCAACAAGCTGGCCATTAATTGCTTGGTGTCTTCAAAGCTCAAGGTAACCAGCGGTTCTGGCTCTGGCTCCACTTCTGGCGGTACTTCAATTTCCAGGGCCGGAATTTCTGGAGCAATCTGAGCGGGTTCAGCTTCAGCCACTTTGGCCGCTGAAGACGGGGCAATAATATGTTCGACCCATTTTTCCACCAGTTTTGGTACCGGCGTATTTAAGGTGGTTTTAATTTCTGAACGTAGGGTAGAGGCTGCTTCACTTTGCGGTTCGGCTTGAGCTGGCACCAAAACTTCTGCTTCGGCTGGCTCGGTCGCAGCAGAGCTGATTAAACCCATCTCCAGCAATTGTTCAATTAATTCTGGCGTAGCAATACGCTGTTTAAACTGGTCGCCCAATTGCTCGAAATCTTCGGTTCCAATTAGCACCAGAAGACGGCGTTGACGTGCATTCAATTGCAGCTGGCGTTGTTGCAGGGCGTCAATGCCCAACTGTGTTTTATGATAATGAATCATGCCTTAATTTATTCCCCAAATAAATTAAGGCTGACTATAAAGAATGAAAATTACACTAATATGAAGTGTTTATGACATTGTTGGGCTTAGAGTGTGACGATGTTGGTGTTCTCAAGGGCTTTTCTTAAATAAGGGTCAAGTTCATCCTGACGCAGTAACCATTGGATATAATCATTTGGTAAATCGGCAATGGCCGTACCGCGATGCTTACCAAAACTCATGACACGTGGAATACGGGCGTCTTCAGATGCAGCATATAAGGCTTCAATACTGTCAATTTGCAGATGATGCACAATATGCATCAGGATATTGGCGGTCAAAATAATATCCATATCGGCCCGGTGCGCTTTTTTAATCATATCGCGGGCTTTTTCGCTGCCTTTGCTGATCATGTAAATTAAGGCAGAAATGTTGTGTGCTTCAACATCTGGCCAGACCAGACGCGCCAGAGCAAGGGTACAAATCGCCTTAATATGAGAAGTATCAACACCGCATTTTTGAATGGCGCGAATGTCATAATCAATATTGTGACCAATGATATATACCGTTTCTTTAGGTAGGCAGAAGCTGGTGTAATGCGGCTGATCAATCAGGTCGGATTCCAGAATATGATGCACGGCCATCGCAGCATAGGAAATCGGTTCATCGACCTGATAAAACTGGTCAAAAATTTGCGATTTATCCAGGCTGATTTTGCCCTGTTGTAATTGAATGGGCGCATAGGCAACTTCGATCGGATAACCATTCAGGGTATGAGTTTCAGTGTCGAGAATAATCGCGTGCATGTGCTCATTCGCTTGTTAAGGGATTTAAAAAGCAATCTAACACTATCATGTTGAAAGTTACAGGGCTGTCGGGCGAATAATCGGCATTTGTGGGCCGTTCAGCTTATCTATTTTAAAGATAAGTGACTCTATTTTAATACAATACACTTATATATTAATTGCACTGATATTGCCTGAGCGCAGCAAACAGCGTAAAAGTGAAAATTGCGAAGGACGCAACTTTAGAATAATACCTGTATAAGGATAATCAGATGAGAAAAATATGGCTTAGCGTGGCGTTGGCCAGCAGCAGTTTATTTTTAACGGCATGTAATGATGATAATGACAACAGCGCAGTCATCATTGATGATGGTATTCCGAAGCATAATATTAGCCAGCCGGTAGTAAAAGCTGAACTATATTTAGACCAGGATTCAAATGCGAATATGGTCTTACAGTCGGTTAGTGCTTCACAAACCTTGATGACGTATAAAATGTTGGGGGTGAATGGGCAGGAAACACAAGCTACGGCCTTGCTGTTTGAGCCTAATCAGCCTAAACCGGCTGGTGGATGGCCCATTGTGGTCTGGGCACATGGCACTACGGGTGTCGCCGATATTTGTGCACCAAGCCGTCAGGGCCTGAAAGGCAATGAATATTTTATTGCCCGCCTGCTGGCTGAAGGTTATGCTGTGGTCGCTCCAGATTATGAAGGGCTGGGCGAACCGAGTGGACAAGAGCTGCATCCGTTCTTGAATTTAAAAAGTCAGGCTTATTCCATTACCGATGCGGTTGTGGCGGCACATCAACATTTCAACAATAGCACTGAAACACGCTGGACCGTGGTCGGTCATTCCCAAGGTGGACAGGCGGCTTTAGGTGCGGCGCAATATGCATCCCGGGCGCAATTAAATTATAAAGGTGCGGTAGCCATAGCGCCGGCATCTTCCCTGAGCATGATTCTTAGCGGTGGAGAACAGCAGGCAGCAGTAGAACCGGATCTGAGCAAAAAAATACAGATTCTGGCTCCATTAGATACTTTCACTGCATTAATTACGGCAGGTCTTAGAAATAGTCATCCAACCCTGCAATACTCTGAAGTGTTCAAGAACCCGACAGACCTGCTCGCGGCAGAAGCCGAGTCGCTGTGTAATGCCGATCTTGGCGCAGCATTTGGTGGAGAAATGGTGAAGTATGCACAAACCTATGGCAACTTGGCCGCTTATCCACGTACTCAGACCGACTTTATGACTACGGTTCCTGAAATTAAAGATTTCCTGACCCAGGCATCACAGCCATTAACTGTTAAGATTTCAACGCCTGTGTTTATTTATCAAGGCTCTGCCGACCCGACCATTCCAAAACAGGTCACTGATTTTCTGGTGCAGTCTGCACGCCAGCAGGGAACCAGAATTCATTATGTCACCGATCAGGATTTACCTATAGATCAGAAATGGGATCATGGCTCTGTATATGTCGATAATTGGGATGAGATTGTGGCAGATGTGAAATCGATCATGCCTACCCAATAATTTTTTCAATTCCGGTAAAGATAGAATTAATGATATAGCTCATGTTTTTATAAAAACATGGGCTATTTTTATGCAAAACTGATTAAAGTTGATGGGTAAAAAATATAAAGTTCATGTTACAATATGCGCCAATCTTAGCACGGCTTAAAAGCCCTACATGAATAGGACCTCGCTAATGTTTGCCAATATCTCTATTGCTGACTTTGATCCAGATTTAGCTCAAGCAATCTCTAATGAAGATGCGCGTCAAGAAGCGCATATTGAGCTAATCGCTTCAGAAAACTATTGCTCACCTGCAGTAATGGAAGCTCAAGGTTCAAAACTGACCAATAAATATGCAGAAGGCTACCCAGGCAAACGCTATTACGGCGGTTGTGAATATGTAGACGTTATTGAACAATTGGCTATTGACCGTGCTAAAGAACTCTTTGGTGCTGACTATGCTAACGTTCAGCCGCACGCAGGTTCTCAAGCAAACTCTGCAGTTTACTTAGCATTACTGAACCCGGGCGACACAGTTTTGGGTATGAGCCTGGCTCACGGTGGTCACTTGACTCACGGTGCAAAAGTTAGCTTCTCTGGTAAAACATATAACGCGGTTCAGTACGGTTTAAACCCTGAAACTGGCGAAATCGACTATGAAGAAGTTGAACGTCTGGCTTTAGAACATAAACCACGCATGATCGTTGCTGGTTTCTCTGCATACAGCCAAATCGTAGATTGGCAGCGTTTCCGTGACATCGCAGACAAAGTAGGTGCTTACCTGTTTGTGGATATGGCACACGTGGCTGGTCTGGTTGCTGCAGGGGTTTACCCGAACCCGGTACAAATTGCTGACGTTACTACGACCACTACCCATAAAACACTACGTGGTCCACGTTCTGGTTTAATCCTGGCTAAAGCTAACGAAGAAATCGAGAAAAAACTGCAATCAGCAGTATTCCCAGGCAACCAGGGTGGTCCACTGGTTCACGCGATTGCTGCAAAAGCAATCTGCTTTAAAGAAGCAATGGCGCCTGAATACAAAGCCTATCAACAACAAGTGGTGAAAAACGCACAAGCGATGGCTGAAGTGTTAATCGAACGCGGTTACGATGTGGTATCTGGCGGTACGAAAAACCACTTGTTCCTGTTATCTTTAATTAAACAGGACATCACCGGTAAAGATGCGGATGCTTGGTTAGGTGCTGCTCACATCACTGTGAACAAAAACTCTGTACCAAACGATCCACGTTCTCCATTCGTCACTTCTGGTATCCGTATTGGTACACCAGCAGTAACCACACGTGGTTTCGGCGAAGCTGAAGTACGTGAACTGGCTGGCTGGATCGCTGACATCCTGGACAGCAAAGGGGATGAAGCTGTAATTGCTGATGTCAAAGCAAAAGTTGAAGCTGTTTGCGCGAAATTCCCGGTTTACGCGAAATAAGCCCGCACTTGAGAAAAAGCTCCCTCAAGGGAGCTTTTTTTATAGGTGCTAAAAAAAATTGCAATTATTCAGCCGGATTAAATTCTGCTATAACAGTTGCATAGCACTTGTGAAATAGATCAATTATTTTTATTTTTGGCTGATAATGATAAAGGAACAAAGAATGGATAAACCGACAATTATTTTGTCTGAACAAGACTTGCACCGTTTAGAAACCATGCTTGAACATCAGTCTAAACTTACCCCGACCATGGAACATCTGGAAGATGAGCTGGCGCGTGCCGAAGTGGTTGCACCGCAAGATGTGCCAAGCAATGTGGTGACCATGAATGCGCGTGTGCTGGTGACCATCGCACCTTTCCCGGAACCGACCGAAATTACTTTGGTGTATCCGCATGACTTCCGTGGTGATAAAGGCCAGGTCAATGTTTTGGCGCCGGTGGGAGCTGCCATTTTGGGTCTGGCTGAAGGGCAGGAAATTGAATGGCCACAACCAGATGGCCATATTATGAAAGTCCGTATTGATAAAGTGTTGTATCAGCCGGAACGTGAAGGTGATTATTTATAATCTCCGCTGCGTGAAAAATTAAAGCCCTCAGTTGAGGGCTTTTGTGTCTTTGCAGTTTGGCTTAAAAATTTGATAAGTATGCGCGAAAAGGAGAGGATTCACTCTCTGTCATTGATCAGTAAAATATTGTTAATTTTAAATATTCCGCTTTTACTGCATTTGCAAAAAGCTACAGCTTGCTTTATATAAAAGTCTTAGTATAAAAAATGATTTGATCAAGCTGATGATGTTATGCCGCAAATAGATGTGTTAGAACCATTAACAGAGCTGGAGCTGAACCGGGATACCATTCTCTCGATCAAGCGTCATGAGCTGGTGCCGGTATTAAGTGACCAGTACAAATTAAATCATTATGCCGATGCCCTCATTCAGTCGCAGGCAGTGCTGTTAAACGGGATTGATCCGCACATGACCCAGCAGCTCAGTCAAACCATTGAAGAATTGATCCGCATGCTGGCAGATTCCAAAAAATATCTGAAAAAACGCAAATTTAATGCGCTGCAAAAATGGCTGGGGATTGATCTGGAATATGGTTCCAGTCAGGTGGAATATTATAAAAAGCTGGACCGCTTACTCGATCAGGCCAATCATTTAAGCCAGAAATTACAGATCGAAATTCAGAAATCTCAAGCGCGTTTTCAGCAGTTACGTGGCTTAAGAGAGCAGATGGCGCAGCATATTGTCGCCGCTGAAGAATTTTTGACTGAATATCCAAGTTTTGTGAAACATCAACATCCTTTAGATAACTTCTCGGAACGATTATCTAAAAAAATAAATACACTGCGCACACTGCAGGCAAGTAATGATATTGCCATTACCCAGATGCAGCTGAGCCAGCAGCTGTCATTTACCTTGTTGGACCGGTTTAAGGAGGCGCAGCAGGTGCTGATTCCGGCCTGGCAATATCATGTCAAACAAAGTCAGCAAAGCAGCTCGACAAGTGAGCTGGAAAAGCTTGATAATAGTCGGGAAAATCTGATTAAAACGCTAAAAAAATCACTCGAAAACAGCTCTAAATAGAATCAAATATAAGGTGACGTATGACCCATCCTGAACAGGTAAATGCCGTGGTAGAAGCCACAACCGAAGAAAATCAGCAGAAATTCCAGGCACTCAATTTACAGGAAATTGGCTTGCAGCCATCCGATTTCAATGAGGTCATGGCCGCGCGTAAAGAACTGGCCGACTTAAGCCATAATTCGGTGGCGGAATATGGGAAAAATATTGCCACCAAAACTTCGACTTATACTGATGAACTGCTTCATCTGGTGCAGAATAAAGATCTGGATGCGACCGGGCAAAAGCTGAATCAGGTGGTACAGGTGGCGCAGCAGTTAAATACCAGCAGTATTCTCAACAAATCGAAAAGCTCCGGTTTTTTTGGCAGCCTGATCAGCAAGTTTAAAGGTGCCAAGCAGAATTTTGACCAGCACTTTAACAGCACCAAAGAACAGATTGATGTACTGGTCAAGGAAATTGAAACCTCGCAAAACGGCTTAAAAACCCGTGTCGATACCCTGGATAAAATGTTTGAAGGCGTGCAGGAAGAATATAAACAGCTAGGGATTTATATTGCCGCTGGTCAGCTCAAACAGCAGGAAATTCAGCAGCAGATTGGCCAGTTAACCACGCAGGAGCAGGACCAGAGTACCACCCAGAAAGTTTATGATCTAAATCATCTGGCCAATAATCTGGAAAAACGCGTCAGTGATTTACAGGTGTTGCAGCAATCGGCCATGCAGACCTTGCCGATGATCCGGATTATCCAGTCCAATAACCTGATGCTGGTCGACAAGTTTTATGCGATTAAAAACATTACCTTACCGGCCTGGAAAAACCAGATTAGTCTGGCAATTTCCTTAAGTGAGCAAAAGAACAGTGTGCAGCTGGCCAACAGTATTGATGATGCCACCAATGAGCTGCTACGCCGTAATGCCGACCTGCTGCATCAGAACTCGGTCGATACCGCCAAAGCCAACCAGCGTTCAGTGATTGATATTGAAACGCTTGAACATGTGCAAAACACCCTCATTAAAACAGTCAATGATGTGATTCAGGTGCAAAAAGAGGGAATGCAAAAGCGTGCTGAAGCAACCACGCGTTTACGTGTGCTGCAAGATAACCTGAATCATCTGGTGCTTGAATCAAGTTCAAGCGGTTCCAATCCTTCCTGAGTAAACGCTGGCTCGGGAGTATTGCAAGCGTAAGGAGAATACATTGCCCTTAGATGATTATGCGGTACCGACCGAGCACATCAATAGCGGTGTGCTGGCGCTGAAAAAGCGTCAGCGCAATCTGATGGTGCTGGGTATTACTTCCAGCACGGTGTTTATTGCCTCCATTATTGCTTTTTTTGTACAGCAAGATTTTGTCTATGGCTTTTTTGGCCTGACCACGCAGGTTGAACAGCTGCACATTCCCTTAAGTGTTGATGCAAACCTGGCGATTTTAGAGCAGCAACCGGATTATTTTCTGGGGCTGTTGTCCTGGTTTGGCTGGCTGTTTCTGAAATTATTGCTGTCGTTTATTGGCGCCTTTTTTGTGGTGCATTTTCTCAAGAAAATCCGCTTTTTCTATGTGCGCTTTCAGTCCTTTATCCTGAAGTTTGTCGGCTGGCTAATTGCCTTTATCGTGCTGTGGTCAGGTCTGACCTATCTGCAATATGACCTGAAAAATGATGATTATGATGCGCAGCAAAAAATTGTCTATTATGACAAACAGCTGGCAGAAAGTGAGCTGGCGCGTTATCTGGCAGATGCACCGCTGGATACACCCGTCAAATCCTATTTGCTGGCGCAAACCGCTTTGTTGCATCAACCACCGGATAAAGCCGCAGCCATTCCGCATGTGTTAAATCTGGTCAAAGCAGAGCAGCAGAATCCGGACTTTATTCAATATGGCTTTAAACCGGAACAGCTCTGGTCAATGCAGCAACAGGTCTATGGCAAAACCCTGACCCCAATGGCAGAAAGCGTGAATAAACAGGTGATTCAAGCCGAGCGTTTAAGCCAGTTTGTACAGATTCTGGTGATTGCAGCGGCGATTGTGTCGGCCATTTTCAGCCTGATTTTCTTTGTGTTGGCACAGAGTTTTAAAAAGCGAGCATTAAGAATTGAGCAGCGGATTTTTTAATGCTGATGATGAGGCTCCTGTGGGAGTCTTTTTCTGGTAGATGATTTTTATCGCGTTGTTACAATTTAGATTGATCTATCCATAAAAGATAATGATTTGTAAAAGCGATCATTAATATAAAAACAAACTGTTTTATCTATTTTTAAATTTGGCCTATGATAGCGGTATTGAAAAATTTGACTCCTTAGGAGACGTTAGCAATGTTAGATCAAAATACTACAGCCCAATTAAAAGCCTTATTAGAACGCCTTGAAGGTCCAATCGAATTAGTGGCTACTTTAGATAGCTCTGACAAATCAGACAAAATCAAAGAACTGGTAACTGAAATTGCCGCCCTGTCTGATCAGGTGACTGCACGCTTCGATGGTAACAACAAACGTGCACCAAGCTTTGGTGTCGCCAAAGCCGGTGAACAGCCACGTGTATTCTTCGCAGGCTTGCCAATGGGTCATGAATTCACTTCTTTGATTCTGGCATTGTTACAAACTTCAGGTTATGCACCAAAAGTGTCTGATGAAGTATTAGCTTCTATTAAAGACTTGGGCATCCAATCGGACTTTGATGTGTTTGTATCGTTAAGCTGTCACAACTGTCCAGATGTGGTGCAGGCATTGAACCTGATTGCGATTTACAACCCCGGCACTACTGCCACCATGATTGATGGTGCATTCTTCCAGGATGAAGTGGAAGAACGCAAAATCATGGCGGTACCGATGGTATTCCAGGACGGTAACCACATCGGTCAGGGTCGTATGACACTGGAAGAAATCATTGCCAAATTAGACACCAACTCTGCAGCCAAAGAAGCTGAAAAGTTAAATGCCAAAGCGGCCTTTGATGTACTGGTGATTGGTGGTGGTCCTGCTGGAAACACTGCAGCGATTTATGCAGCACGTAAAGGCATTAACACCGGTATCGTGGCGGAACGTTTTGGCGGTCAGGTGATGGACACCATGGACATTGAAAACTTCACTTCAATCAAGAAAACCCAAGGTCCAAAATTTGCCGCTGAAATGGAAGCACACGTACGTGAATACGGCGTCGACATCATGAACCTGCAACGTGTATCTGACATTAAAGGTGCAGATGAAACAGCCAACGGTTTAGTTGAAGTGACCTTGGAAAACGGTGCCAAGCTGGAATCGAAAACTGTGGTGCTTTCAACCGGTGCACGCTGGAGAGAGATGAACGTTCCGGGTGAAGCAGAATACCGTACCCGTGGTGTGGCGTATTGCCCGCACTGTGATGGTCCTTTATTCAAAGGCAAACGTGTTGCAGTCATTGGTGGGGGTAACTCGGGTGTAGAAGCGGCGATTGACTTGGCCGGTATTGTTGAGCATGTGACACTGGTGGAATTTGATACCAAATTACGTGCGGACCAGGTATTGCAAGATAAACTGAACAGCTTGCCCAACACCACTGTCATCAAAAATGCACTTTCAACAGAAGTGGTCGGTGATGGTTCACAAGTGACAGCGCTGAAATATAAAGACCGTGCAACAGACGAAGAGCATACGGTTGAACTGGCAGGGATCTTTGTACAGATCGGTTTATTGCCAAATACCGACTTCTTGAAAGACACCCAAGTTGAGCTGAGCAACCGTGGCGAGATTGTGATTAACGATCGCAACGAAACCAATGTCAAAGGTGTATTTGCTGCCGGTGACTGTACTACAGTGCCGTACAAGCAGATCATTATTGCCACAGGTGAAGGCGCGAAAGCATCGTTGTCTGCCTTTGATTACATCATCCGTTCAGGACAGTAAGCAGAATTAGAATAGGGCCTGAGTTCCCCAATACCCAGGCCCTATATGCGGTAAAATATCAAAAAATAGTTATTGTTTTTTTTACAGGAACTGAGATCGCTAACAGCTCAGTTCCTTTTTTTGTTGTACCCCAGTTTTAAGGGTGAAGCAAGTTTAAGTGCTTGAACTTCTCAGTCAGTTCTTCCGGGCTTTCCCGGTGTTCAGGATGCGGCACAATACATTCAATCGGGCATACCGCAACACAGGTTTGATGATCATAAAAACCAACGCACTCGGTGCAGCGGCTGACATCAATCTCGTAGATTTTGTCGCCTTCATAAATGGCATCATTCGGACATTCTGGCAGGCACATATCACAATTGATGCATTTATCGGTAATCAGCAGCGCCATGAGTTAACCTGCCTGATAGGCCAAGGATGATGCTGAAATATCAGCAGTGGAGTTCGGTAAATTACGGATCAGCAGGGCATAGCGCATATCGACATCAGCCGGGACCGGAATTTCCACAATATGACCAGAGCCTTTGGCTTCCTCAATTGAATTGCCTTTTTTGTCTTTGATTTCGGTGAGGATAAAGCTGATATTCCCTTTTGTGGTCATCAGTTCTAAAGAATCACCCACGACAAAACGGTTTTTGACATCAATTTTAATGTAGTCGCCATTGCGCTCCAGCACTTCGCCGCAGAATTGCTGATGATCAAAACTGGATGAACCATTTTCATAGTTTTGATATTCGCTATGCACATGGCGGCGCAGGAAACCTTCGGTATAACCGCGATTGGCCAGACCTTCGAGCTGGGTCATCAAGGATGGATCGAACGGTTTGCCGGCTAAAGCATCATCAATCGCTTTACGGTAAATTTGCGCGGTACGGGCGCAGTAAAAATAGGATTTGGTGCGGCCTTCAATTTTCAGTGAATGTACGCCAATTTTGGTCAGACGTTCTACGTGTTGTACCGCACGCAAATCTTTGGAGTTCATGAAGTAGGTGCCGTGCTCATCTTCTTCGGCGGCAAACATATCTTCTTCATTGCGTTGCAGCAGCACTGGTTCATTAAACTGGTGCTGGGCTTGCATGTGGAGCGCATCGGCATCTTGCGAGCAACAGCCTGCGTCCAGATTTTTTACCGGAATTACATCACCGGTTTCATCCTCGGCGGCATCCAGCACTTTGTATTCCCAGCGGCAGGCATTGGTGCAGGCACCCTGGTTGGCATCGCGTTTGTTCATATAGCCTGATAGCATGCAGCGTCCCGAATAGGCCATGCACAGGGCACCATGTACAAACACCTCAATTTCCATATCGGGAACTTGGGTTTTGATTTCTTCAATTTCCTCAATGGACAGTTCGCGCGACAGAATCACCCGGGTCAGGCCCATATTTTTCCAGAACTTGACCGTAGCCCAGTTGACCGCATTGGCCTGTACCGACAGGTGGATGTCCATGTGCGGGAAGTGTTCACGCACCATCATGATCAGGCCCGGATCGGACATGATTAGCGCATCAGGCTGCATGGCCACGACTGGCTCAAGATCACGGATAAAGTTTTTCAGTTTGGAGTTATGCGGCTGGATGTTGACCACCACATAGAATTTTTTGCCTAATTCATGTGCTTCTTGAATGCCGATGGCCAGATTGTCATGATCAAACTCGTTATTCCGGACACGCAAACTATAACGCGGCTGCCCGGCATACACGGCATCTGCTCCATAGGCAAAGGCATAGCGCATATTTTTTAAAGAACCGGCAGGAGAGAGAAGTTCGGTAACGGAATGAAGATGCATGATCAATCAAAAAGGCGTAAAAAAATTGTGGCTTTATTGTAGGGATAAAATTTTTCGATTCAACCTAGTAAAAAACTCGGGATTATCAGGCACTCAGCCTGCTAGCGCTGAGAGATGAGCGGCAGCAGGTGAGAGGAAAATGAGTTAATTGACACGCTGACCGTGTTCATTAATTACCAGTTCTCCATCTTCTTTACGGAAGGCCTTGAGCTGCGGCTGGGTCAGTAAATCCAGTACCAGTTCAGAAGGTCGGCACAGTTTAACGCCGCGTTCAGTCACCACAAAAGGACGGTTAATCAGCAGTGGATGTTGTACCATCAAAGCAATCAGTTCTGCATCGCTCAGATCACGCTCAGCCAGTTGCAGGGTTTCATACGGCGTTACATTTTGACGGATCGCCTCGTGTACACTTAAACCGGCCTGCTGAATCATGTCAGCCAGCACTTCGGCTGTTGGTGGATTTTTTAAGTATTCAATAATTTCAGGTTCTTGTCCGGTATTACGGATTAAGGCCAAAGTGTTGCGCGAAGTGCCGCAGTCAGGATTGTGAAAGATTTTAATTGGAGCCGCCATAGTGCTAAAACTCAGGTAAAAGAGGGATATTGCTTTTATATATGGATATACGTATATTCGCAAGTATAAATATGGGGAAGCTGTATGAATCAAACTGATTTTTTTAAATGCCTGTCCGATCCGACCCGTCTGGATATTTTGAAACTGGTGCTGGCCAAACAGAATATTTGTGTCTGCGAGCTGACCGAGGCATTAAATTTAAGCCAACCTAAAATTTCCCGTCATTTGGCTTTGCTGAGAAATTTATCGGTTTTACTGGACCAGCGTCAGGGGCAGTGGGTGTATTACCGCCTGAATCCAGATTTACCCGAGTGGGCAGTGAGTGTGCTGAATATTATCGCGGAGCAAGATGTCAGTCCGATGAATTCGCTGACAGCAACGCTTTCAAGTTATTGTGAGTAAAACCATGAAATTCCTCTTCTTATGTACCGGAAATAGCTGCCGCAGCATTTTATCTGAAGTGTTATTTAACAGTCGTGCTCCAGAAGGCTGGACAGCCTATAGCGCCGGCAGCAAACCGACCGGTCGTGTCCATCCTCTGACGTTAAAGACGCTGGAAAATCTGGGCCTGTCGACTGAAGGGCTCTCCAGTAAAAGTATTGATGACTGTGAGCAGTATCAGCCCGATGTGGTGATTACCGTATGTGATGCGGCTGCCCAAGAAGCCTGTCCTTTGTATTTGGGCGGCGCGATTAAAGCGCATTGGGGACTTGCCGATCCATCGCATCTGGATTTGCCGGAAGCAGCCAAGTTGCAGGCCTTTTTAGAAACAGTCGCGCATATCAACAAGCGTCTGGATGCACTGTTTGCGTTACAGCCTGAGCAGATGACCCGTCCCGAACTGATTGCTGCCATCAACAATATTTCCCATATCGAGTAAGTCATGGCCAGCACCCGCAAACTTTCCTTTTTAGACCGCAATCTGACGCTGTGGATTTTTATTGCCATGGCACTCGGAATTGGCATTGGGGTGTATTTCCCGCAGGTGTCGAGCAGTCTGGACCAGATGAGTATGGGCAATGTCAATTTACCAATTGCCATTGGCCTGATTCTGATGATGTATCCACCGCTGGCCAAAGTGGACTATGCCGCTTTACCGCAGATTTTTCAGGATAAACGCACGCTGCTGTTGTCGCTGGTACAAAACTGGCTGATTGCACCGTGTTTGATGTTCGCACTGGCACTGATTTTCCTGCAGCATTATCCGGAATATATGACTGGCCTGATTCTGATTGGACTGGCGCGCTGTATTGCCATGGTACTGGTCTGGAATGATCTGGCCTGTGGCGATAACCAGTATGTCGCTGCCCTGGTGGCCTTTAACAGTATTTTCCAGATTCTGTTTTTCAGTACCTATGCCTGGTTGTTCTTAAGCGTGTTACCGCCTTATTTTGGTGTGGCCGGTCAGGTGATTGATGTCAGTTTCTGGACCATTACTCATGCGGTATTGGTCTATCTGGGCATTCCATTTTTGCTGGGCTTTCTGACCCGGCTGATTCTGGTGAAAAACAAAGGACTGGACTGGTATCAGCAGCGTTTTATTCCCAAAATCAGTCCACTTAGCCTGCTGGCGCTGCTGTTTACCATTGTCGCCATGTTTAGCCTGAAAGGGGCCGATGTGGTTGGGTTACCTATGGATGTACTGCGCATTGCCATTCCATTGACCATCTATTTTGTATTGATGTTCTTTGTCAGCTTCTTGATGAGCAAGTGGATGGGCAATGACTATCCACGTACCACGGCCATTTCTTTTACCGCGGCCGGCAATAATTTTGAACTGGCTTTGGCGGTGGCGATTGCAACCTTTGGTCTGGCCTCACCGGTGGCATTTACCACCATTATTGGCCCGCTGGTGGAAGTGCCTGTGTTAATTGCCCTGGTGAGTGTCTCGCTGTGGCTGAAACGTAAATTTTATGATGGAACAGGTGGATGATGTCACTTCCCAATCTTGATGTAGACTTAATTGAACAGCCGAGTTTTGAGCAGGTTCAGGCCAAAGCATTGCCGCATCCGCCGCGAATTTTATTGCTCTATGGTTCAAACCGCGAACGTTCCTATAGCCGTTTGGCGGTGATGGAAGCTGGCCGGATTCTGGAGCACTTCGGTGCCGAAGTTAAAATTTTCCATCCCAAAGGTTTACCGTTACCGGAAGATGGCGATGCTTCACATCCTAAAGTTCAGGAATTGCATGAATTGCTGGCCTGGGCAGAAGGTATGGTCTGGTGCAGCCCGGAACGTCATGGTGCCATGAGTTCCATTCTGAAAGCACAGATTGACTGGATTCCTTTAGCTGCCGGTGCCATTCGTGCGACCCAAGGTAAAACTCTGGCGCTGATGCAGGTCAGTGGTGGTTCGCAGTCCTTTAATGCGGTGAATCAGATGCGTATTTTAGGGCGCTGGATGCGGATGATCACCATCCCGAACCAATCGTCAATTCCGAAAGCCTTTTTGGAGTTTGATGAAGTTGGACGTATGCAACCCTCTTCCTTATATGACCGGATTGTCGATGTCATGGAAGAGCTGTACAAGTTCACTTTATTGACTCGTGGGCAGGCCAGCTATCTGACCAACCGTTATTCCGAGCGCAAGGAATCGGCTGCGGAACTGTCGAAACGGGTTAATCAGAAGTCGATTTAGGCGTTTCATCGGCCTCTAGCTGTTTTAAAATCTGGCAATGGTCGATAGTGGTTCGGGCATTGCAAGACTGCCGTAATTGCTGCAGTTGCAGCTGAAAATGCTGTAACTCGGCAATTTTGCTTTCGATCTGTACTAAATGATGATCGAGCAGTTCATTTACCGCCTGACAGTCCTGATCGGGCTGCTGTTCCAGTGCAATCAGGTTTTCAATTTCCTTTAAGGATAAATCCAGTGCGCGGCAACGTTTAATAAAAATTAGCCGTTTTAAGGTGTCATCATCATAATAACGATAATTATTTTCGGCCCTTAAGGTGGGTTGGATGAGCGCTTTCTTTTCATAAAAACGCACCGTGTCTGCACTCAGACCGGTTTTTTTGACCAAATCCCGAATCAGATAATGTGCCATGACTTGACCTTGGAGTTAGACCATAGTTTCTAATGAGCATAATACAGTCATAGAAAAATGCAACAGGAGGCTTTATGGCCTGTCAATGTCAGCCTGCACCGGTCAAACCCGATGGCCGTTTTCGTACTGCACTCTGGATTGCCCTGATTATTAATTTGCTGATGTTTGTGGTGGAACTGTTTGGCGGGATGTATGCCCATTCGGCAGCACTCTGGGCCGATGCGCTGGATTTCTTTGGCGATGCCGCCAACTATGCCATTTCACTGGCCGTGCTAGGGATGAGTCTGTACTGGCGTGCCACTGTGGCTTTATTAAAAGGCATTACCATGGCCACGTTTGGCTGTCTGGTGTTGGCCAAAACGGTCTATAACTATATGCAGGGCATTCCCCCGGAAGCGATTACCATGGGGGTAATTGGTGGACTGGCCTTAGTGGCCAACGTAGTGGCAGCCGTGATTCTGTATCGCTTTCGTGATGGCGATTCCAATATGAAATCGGTCTGGCTGTGTAGCCGTAACGATGCGATTGGCAATGTTGCGGTGATTCTGGCTGCGGTCGGTGTATTTGGAACGGGCAGTTTATTGCCGGATATTATTGTCGCGGTGATTATGGCGGGGCTGGGTTTAACTGCGGGTTATCAGGTGATTAAAAAAGCCTGGGCGGAGAGACAGATGAGTGCGACCACCTCCGCTTAATAGGAGTATAACTGAAGCGATCAACGCGAGTAATTTTAGGCGTTGATCGCTTTTTTGTTGATCCATGACAGATTTGTATTCAAAAAAGAAAATTTCATCTTGATGCAAAAAGCTATTTACAAAAGTTAACATATTATTAGAATGAAGCATAAATTTATGTATTTAAAAGATAATTCAAATTATTTACTGAGTTTTTAGTATTTGTGAATTGAGGGTTTAATGAAACTAATTAAATTGTTTTCTATCGTCAGCCTCGTGGCATTGGCGGGATGTAGTTCTAAAGTTATGACCTATGATACCGCAGGAAATTTGATCGGTTCCTGTGTGGCGACACAAGGTTTTATTTTAGGTGCAAAAGCCGTTTGTTATGGTGGGGCAAATTTACAGGGCGTAGATTATTCCAAAATTGATGAACACACCGGTCTATTACCGTCTGTGCCGAAGTCCAACCAGATTACATTGCAACACGATTAATTTTTTTAGAGGGGTAATATCATGAAATTTTTTAATTTAATCACGCTAACTGCTGCTATTTTAATGACAGGTTGTGCCTCAAAAGTGACGACCTATGATTCAAATGGCCGTATGATCGGTTCATGTGAAGCACAAACAGGTTTTGTTATTGGCGGTGGTGCTCACTGTGAAGGGCATGCTAATCAGGAAGGGCGTAGCACTCGCTAAATTAGAGAAATAAAAAACCGGTCAATCTGACCGGTTTTTTTAGTTCTGGAAAAGCTTATTTTTCCACGAATGCACGTTCAATCACGTAATCGCCTAAAACGCCCATACGTGGTGATTCTTTTAAGCCGTGTTGATCAAGCAGCGCAGCAACATCATCCAGGAAGGCTGGGCTACCACACAGCATCGCGCGGTCAGTTTCCGGGTTAAAACGTGGTAAACCGATTTTCTCGAACAATTGACCAGATTCAATTGCAGTGGTGACACGACCTTGAGTATGGAAATCTTCACGTGTTACCGTTGGATAATAAACCAGTTTTTCTTTCGCGCCCAGTTCCGAGAAGAATTCGTGGTTTGGAATTTCGTTCAGAATCAGGTCCTGATACGCCAGTTCAGAAATATAACGTGTACCATGAACAACAATGATTTTTTCAAAACGTTCATAGGTTTCCGGATCACGAATCACCGACAGGAACGGTGCAAGACCGGTACCTGAAGACAGCAGGTATAAGTTTTTACCCGGATTTAAGTCATCGAGTACCAGAGTTCCGGTTGGTTTGCGAGAAACCAGCAGTTCATCGCCCACTTTAACTTTTTGCAAAATCGAGGTTAATGGACCATCTGGCACTTTAATCGAGAAGAATTCCAGCTCTTCTTCATAGTTGGCACTTGCAATCGAATATGCACGCATCAAAGGCTTACCATTCACTTCAAGACCGATCATTACAAATTGACCGTTTTTAAAACGCAGTGCAGTGTCACGAGTCGTTTTAAAAGAGAATAAAGTGTCATTCCAGTGGTGGACGTGAGTAATCTTTTCGACGTTAAAAGCAGCCATTAAAGGTCTCAATAAATTATCAAATTAGAACAGGTTGCTATTCTAATCTAAATTCATACTCGATAAACTGAATATATTTAATTGAGCTTATCAAAAAAAGTGATTATGACTGATCTGACCTTGCCCATTATCGGGATTATGAAATCTCCTTATAAAGAAAAGTTTGGCATCCCGCGTCAGCCTAATTTGGTACAGGTTGAAAGCTATATTGAAATGACCGGTCCATATAATGATTTACTCGCATTTGAAGGCATCGAAGAGTTTAGTCATCTCTGGTTAGTCTGGCAGTTTCATGACAATAAAAATCAGCGGAGCCAGCAATTTCGTCCGCAGGTTCGTCCACCCCGTTTAGGCGGAAACCAGAAAATCGGGGTGTTTGCGACACGTAGTATGTACCGTCCTGCACCCATTGGTTTATCTGTGGTAAAGCTTAAAGAAGTTAGAAAAGTAGGGAAATCGATACGTGTATATGTGAATGGCAGTGATTTATTAGATGGTACTCCGATTGTAGATATTAAACCTTATATTCAATATTCGGATTCAGTGATTGATGCGCAAAGCGGTTATGCTCAGGACGAACCATCACGTAAGCCCGTGATTTGGAGTAAGGACGCTGAACAGCAAAAAAAATTATTATTAGAAAAAGGAAAAATATCTGCTCAATTGCTAGAAGAACTTGAAGCCGTTTTATCTCTCGATCCTAGGCCGGCATATCAGGATGATGAGAACCGGGTTTATGGAATGAAGTTTGCGGACTTGGATGTGAAATTTAAAGTTACTTTAGCTGATATCGTAGTCGATCAGTTAATTTTTTGAATTTTTAAAATGAAATACTGATTTAAAAATAGGAACCTCAACTAAATTGGAGTTCCTATTTAATATTAAGATACAGCACTCGAAGTACTTTATATCAAGTTGTTACGAGTATTTTTTAATTTGCTTTCTTAATTCTTCAGATGCAGTATTATTAAATAAAGTGCATGCATTTTCTTGTAAAGTTGCATATTCCTGTAGAGCTGGTTTGTCCTGAGCAGATGCTGAATTAACCAGTGCTTTAGATGCAGTTAAAATATTTTTGATATTGTATTCTTCTCCAGCTGGATGATAATCAACTTCATAATATTTGCTCTTATATTCAGCTAATCCCCATTGCTGATCTTCTCTAAGATCTAGATATGCTATAGCATCCTTAAAAGTATGTTTGGCATATTTATTGTCTTTTGAAATATCAGCCCATTCAAGTTTCAAATAATCTTGTACATAATCTTCAAGTGAATATTTATATAACTCAATATATTTTTGTGAGTTATCAATAGTTTGGAATTGAATACAAGTAGATCCGGTAGGGAAGGTTGAATTAGAAAGTGCTCGATAAAAATCTTCCCCTTTTTCTCCCATAGGGTAGGTATCGAGTAAATTATATTTTAAATTGATATAATGCTCTGGACTGAGGATTTGAGCAATATTTTTACCACTAATATCAAAGACCTTGAATGTAAGTGTACTGCTTAATCCTGTGGAATTAATTGGAGAATATGGAACTTGCTTCCAAGTGGTTGCATTAGCCGTAATAGTCCCTTGCAATTTGCCATAGGTCGCATGTGTAGAACCGTGATCATATAATCCATTTTCAGTTAGATAGAAAGTTTCACTTTCATCCCAGCCTGTTGTCTCATCAACTTTAATATAGACATTCCCTTGATCAAAGGTTAGCTGTTCAATTTCATAATTTAGATCCGAGTCGGAATATTCATCAATATAGAATGATGACCATTGTTGGAAGTCAGGTTTTGTAAGGGTAGTATTTCCAGTTCCAGTTCCAGTTCCAGTTCCAGTTCCAGTTCCAGTTCCAGTTCCAGGGTTTGAATCAGAAGAAGAGGAGCCCCCACCACAAGCACTTAGCATGAATGCACTAAAAATTGCGAGTGATAAATTCTTAAATTTCATAAAAATCCCTATAAAAAATCGTAGTAATAAAATTGTTTTTTAAAATAAAGCAGACTAATTATAGCGAATAAATATAAAAATTAAATTTGCAAAATATATAAAAATTAACTATTTAAATATACTTAACAATCAAAATACCATCCACCACAAAATACCAATCAACACCGCCATATGCAAAATCTGTACTGGCGCAAAGTACAGGGAAAATTTGAAACCACCTGTTACAGCAGCATTGACTGACTTGGCTACAGCATGTGCGCCCAGCCCCAAAAGCAGGGCATAGATCAGCCGGGTATTGGATGGATCTCCTTGAATGACCACGCTTGCCATTGCGGCATGAATTTCAAATAAGGATGCAAATAAAGTACCAGCAAGAAGACCAGCATTGCCCAGTAATATTTCCAGACCGTAAACTCCAGCCTGAATCAGGGTTAATGCAGCAGCGATAATCACAGCTTCTTTGAGACTAAACATTTTACTATCAGAAGATTCTGGAGACTCCTGATTTTTAGCAGGTTCAGCTTTATGTAATAATACAAATGCACATGCAGCCAGAATAAGCATAGCCACCAATGAAGGTAGGAGCAGAATTTTTAGCCAATCCCAGGAAACGCCTCCCACTACAATAAACAATAGAACTAATGTCGAAATGCAGGACATCAGGGCAGCACCAGCATTGGATTTTGCATCCATTTCACCTTTGCGCACCTGTATCCCTAATTGAGCAATAGTGGCTGTACTGGAAACAAAACCCGAGGCAATTGAAGACAATATCAAGGCATTTTTAGTCGAGAAGAAACGTTTAGCGATATGTGCCAAAGCTTGAACTACCAGAATCAGAGTTACTAATTTTAAAATCAGATAAGGGTTCAGCACTTCACCCCATAAAGGCCGGTCAGGGGTTAGCGGTAAACCAATCAGAATCAAGGCTAATAATAGTAATCCATCCCTAAATTCAGCCTCAGTAATCCACTGTCCGGCAATATTATGCATAGAGTGTTTGGCCATTAAAATTATCGTGATCAGAACTGCTAGTCCTGCAGCCAGAGGAATATTCCACAGACAAATCGCCCCAATAAAATAGGTCATGATAAAGGCCAATTCGGTGGTCGCACCCGGGTCTTCAACCTGATTTTTAAGCGAAAACAGCCCAACTCCGCCAATAATCACGGCCCCGACAATACCAAAAACTGGCCCTAGCAAAAAGCAGATCGCACCGAGCAAGGCACACACGGCAAAGGTGCGCACCCCGGCAAAATGATGGTTGGCTTCATTGTGCTTGCTGCGTTCACGTTCCAGACCAATTAACAGGCCACAGCCAAGTGCGGCTGCAAGCATAGTCATCAGCTCCTGAAAAGAGGTACTCAAGATTGAAGGGGCAGTTAAAAATTCCATCTTTATATCCCGCGGCAGTGGGGCGACGTCTCCATCATATAATTGATTCTGTGAAGATTGCTATGCGGAACTGTATGTTTAATTTGCAGGAGCTGAGCTTGATGCGTATCTGCATCAGATTTTCCAGTGGCAAAGGCAGGCGGGAAAAATAAACTCTGCTATAGTGTGCTGATGTTGGGGGAACAAAAACAATGAATTTTAATTTTGAAATTGATACCACCTGGTGTTTAGAGCAATTATTAAAAGATGGCCGGATCAGCGAACGCGATAAAATGCTGGTACAGACCACGCATCGCCAGCGTGAGCAGCTGAAATGGCATCCGTTGCAATGGATTGCAAACTTTAATTTGGTCGATCAAAGCCATCCTCAAACCACTTTAACGCTCAACCGTTTATGCCAGTGGCTGGCTGATAAAGCAGGCTTACCATTTTATATTATTGATCCGTTAAAGGCCGATGTGGCTGCTTTAACCGCGGTGATGTCTCAGGAATTTGCCCTGCGCAATAAAATTCTGGCAGTAGAGATTCAGCCCGATGCGGTGTTCATTGCCACCGATCAGCCGTTTATGACCGACTGGGTCGCCAATTTAGAACACAGTTTATTGCCGCGTAAAATCCAGCGCGTGCTGCTGAGTCCAGAGCAGTTACAGCGCTATCTGGTGGAATATTATCAGGTCAGTCGTGCGGTCAGCGGTTCACAAAAAGCTGCGGCACATGACCGTGAAAATAAAGGCGTCGAAGCCTTATTACAGCTGGGCGATACCCAAAACCCCGATGCCAATGACCAGCATATTGTTAAACTGGTGGACTGGGTGCTGCAGTTTGCCTTTGAACAGGGTGCCAGTGATATTCATCTGGAACCACGTAAAGACAAGGGGAAAATCCGTTTCCGGATTGATGGCGTACTGCATACCATTTATAACATGCCGGCCAATACCTTAACTGCGGTCATTTCACGGATTAAAATTCTCGGCCGCATGAATGTGGCAGAAAAACGCAAACCCCAAGATGGCCGTTTAAAAACCCGTACTCCCAAAGGGCAGGAAACCGAATTGCGTCTCTCCACTTTACCGACAGCCTTTGGTGAAAAACTGGTGATGCGTATTTTTGACCCGGAAGTGCTGGTACGCAGTTTCCAGCAGCTTGGTTTTGAAGAACGTCTGTTACAGGGCTGGCAAAGTCTGACCGGTCATAGTCATGGCATTATTCTGGTCACCGGGCCGACCGGTTCGGGTAAAACCACCACGCTGTATTCATCACTGAAGCAGCTGGCCACCGATGAAGTCAATGTCTGTACCATTGAAGATCCGATTGAAATGATTGAGCCGAGCTTTAACCAGATGCAGGTCAATCAGGGCATTGAGCTGGGCTTTGCCGATGGTGTACGCGCGCTGATGCGTCAGGACCCGGATATTATTATGGTTGGGGAGATTCGTGATCAGGATACGGCCAATATGGCCATTCAGGCGGCATTAACCGGTCACCTGGTGTTATCGACCTTGCATACCAATGATGCGCCGTCCAGTCTGACCCGTTTGCATGATTTAGGTGTGCAGCCTTTTTTAACTGCGGCCACCATTCTGGGGGTATTGGCGCAGCGTCTGGTGCGCAAGCTGTGTCCGCATTGCAAACAGGAAGGCATGATTAATGCCAATGAATGGGAACATCTGACGTTTGACTATGTCATGGAGATGCCGGAAAAAGTCTATAAGCCGGTGGGCTGTGAAGCCTGCCGTCAGACCGGTTATAAAGGCCGGATCGGGATTTATGAGTTTATGCCGCTGAGTCTGGACACCAAACAGCTGATTGGTGCCAATGCTGATCTGACCCAGTTACGCCAGCAGGCCAAAAAAGAAGGCATCGAGCCGCTGCGGATTGCCGGGGCGCGTAAAGTCATGGCCGGTATTACCACCTTAGAAGAAGTACTGCGGGTGGTGCCGTTAAACTAAAACCCCAAAAAGTGAAAAATTTTTGAATATGAGGAAATCTTAAGATTCAGCTCATCTTGCTTTGTTTTAATGACTACATCGAAACGAACAACACTGAATGAGGAAAGACAGATGAACCTATTTTCAAAAGCACTTTTAACTGCAGGTCTAGTGGGCGCAACTACATTTGCTGTTGCAGATACCGCAGTGAACCAGTCTGCACTGGCGCAAGCAACCACGGTGAAACAGGCGTTAACCATGAAAGATGACAGCAATGTTCAGCTGAAAGGTTATATCGTAAAAGCCATTGGTGATGAAAAATACCAGTTCCGCGACAGCACTGGCACCATCACAGTAGATATTGATGATGACCTGTGGAATGGTAAAGCGATTTCTGCCAAAACTCCAGTGGTGATTACCGGTGAAGTGGACATCGATTATAAACCATCTAAACGTGTTGAAATTGATGTCGAGCAGGTTCGTTTCTAAGCCGACCTTTTAATCAGATTGATTGCAGCTCCACACAAAACCACATGCTCCATGCATGTGGTTTTTTTGAATCTTGTGAAAAATCAGGCATGATGTAAAAAAAGCTAGAGTAGAACCAATGCGTATTTTACTGGCAGAAGATGACGCCTCTCAGGCAGAAAGTATTAAAACCTGGCTGGAAATGGACGGTTATAACGTCGACTGGGTCGAGCGTGGCAATCATGCCATTTTGGCCATTGAGCAGCATCACTATGATTGTGTGCTGCTGGATCGTGGCCTGCCGGGCAATACCGGCGATGAAATTCTGACCGCTTTGCGCCGTAAACAGTTGGATACCCCGGTGATTTTTATTACCGCCAAAGACAGCATTCAGGACCGGGTCGATGGACTGGATTTAGGCGCCAATGACTATCTGGTCAAGCCTTTTAGTCTGGAAGAACTGTCAGCACGGGTGCGCAGCCAGTTACGTACCCGGCAGACCCAGCCCGATCATCAGATCCGTTTTGCCAATTTGCTGTTAGATACTCAAGCCAAAACCTTAACCCAAGATGGCCATGCGGTGAATTTAACCGCCAAGGAATTCCAGATTCTGTATAAATTAATGCAAAAGCCCGAGCATATCGTAACCCGGGAACAGCTGGAAGAATCGCTGTATGCCTGGGGTGATGAAATTGAAAGCAATGCCATTGAAGTGTTTATTTATCAACTGCGTAAAAAAATTGGCAGCCATTTAATTAAAACCATTCGCGGTTTGGGCTATCGCATGCAGCAGGAACAGGCGTAAATGAAGCAAACGGGTGCGGTTTCTTTACAGAAAACCCTAGTTAAAACCTCGGTACTGAGTTCCATGATTGCCGGCCTGCTGGCACTGGTGCTGTTGTTTGCCGTGTCAATTTATCAGACCATGCAGCTGCAAGATGAAATCATGGATGAAGCGGCCGATATGCTGTTATTGCAGGATATTAGCAGTGGCGCCGGCGAGCAGGTCGATGAACTCACTGAACAGTTCAAGATGCATTATCAGCTGCGACTGGGCCAGCAGACCTTGACCGAAACAGAAGATTTTCCCTTAGCACCAGCTACGATCACACAGCAGGAAGAGGGATTTTCCTTTGTCTGGGCGAATCAGCGTTTATGGCGCGTTTATGTGGCCAGTGATGATGATTTAAGCGTATTGATGACCCAGAAAATGAATGTCCGTTTTCAGGAAATCTGGGCCACCGGTCTGGGCTATGCCGCGATTTTAATTTTACTGTGGCTGATTCAATGGGGCATTGTGCATTTTGCCATTCATAAACAGTTCCGCTCTTTACAGGCCTTATCTGCGCAAATTGCGCAAAAGCATGTGCAGGATCTGAGTCCGGTACAAAGCACCCAGCCAGAATTGCTGGAATTACAGCCGATGGTGCAGCAGTTAAACCGTTTGCTTAGCCGGCTGGAACATTCTTTAGAAGCCGAGCAGCGTTTTACTTCTGACGCCTCACATGAATTGCGTTCGCCGCTTTCTGCCATTCAAATGCGCTTGCAGGTGTTAAAACGCAAATATCAGGATCAGCCGCAATTAGCGGAAGATCTGGCCCAGATTCAGCGCGATGTCAACCGCGGCACTCAGGTACTGGAGAATCTGCTGTTACTGGCGCGTTTAGACCCGGCACATCTGCAAGACTTGCCTATAACCGGGGTTGATTTACAAAAGCTGGTGCTGGATGTGCTCGAGGCCTTGGCACCGTTTAGTCTGGAAAAACAGATTAAACCACGTTTGCAGTTACAGCCGGCGATCATTCAGGCCAGTCCGGAATTGCTATATACCTGTATCCGTAACCTGATCGATAATGCCATCCGCTATGCCACGCAACAGGGTGAGGTGGTGGTCAGTATCACTTGTAAAGCTGAACAGGTGCAGCTGTGTATTGAAAATAATGGCCAAGAGGTTAGTGATGAGGTGTTACAGCGTTTGGGTGAGCGTTTTTATCGGGCGTTGGGCACACAAACCCAAGGCAGTGGTCTTGGCATTTCGATCTGTAAAAAGATTATCAGCTTGCATCAGGGCCAATTGCAGTTTAGCCGCTCGGCTTTGGGTGGTTTACTGGTGAAACTGAGTTTGCCCGGTGTGAAGCAAAAATAACAAAATCGAAAATAACAACATTGAGTTCAATCTTGAGATACGCATGGGCAGTTAAAAAGCAGTATGCGCTGATTCATACTGCTGCTTCCCACGATTATTATTATTCAGATGTTATTCTTATTTGGTGAGAATAAGGCGATTATTACGGGTAAGGCGTAGGCGGTATTCTTCTCCGGCATGCATGATGCGAATTTCACGACCGAGAGCAAACAGGTTATTAGAATGTAACATTGGTAAGGCATGCTGTTGATCTGCATTACGGCTAAACAGGCTAAATGGTGCGTTCATTCCTTCGACTCCGTGGTGTATGTTGAACGATATAAATGATAATCATTATCAAATATATCTGTCAACGCTTGATTTGGGGAATTTATAAAAAGTATAAATTTGCTTACACTTGCTCATATTTCAAAAACAGGACGTTTCATGTCAAAGCCACATCTACATATCGCGATTGGGATTTTATTGCATCAGACCCAGGTCCTGGTCGGCTGGCGCGAGGCCAAACAGCATCAGGGTAACAAGCACGAATTTCCCGGTGGTAAGGTAGAACAGCATGAAACGCCGGTGCAGGCCTGTCGCCGTGAAGTGCGCGAAGAAGTAGGCATTGACCTGACCCAGTGGTATGAGTTTGATTTTATCCGGCATGAATATGAAGATGTGATTGTCAATTTGCATGTGTTCCATGCTTTTGTGCCGGCGGCGCTGCTCTCAGACATCCAGCAGCCGTGGACCTGGTATAAACGGCAGGATTTGGCCCGTTTGAATTTTCCGCAAGCCAACCAGCGTATGCTGCAACGACTCTACTGGCCTGAATGTATCAAAATTAGTGAAGACTTAAACTGTCTGGATACCCCGGATACCCAGCAACTACTGTATTGGCGAGTTGCGCCGGCACCGGAACGCAGTATTGAGCTGGCCGAGCAGAATATTGGCTGTTTAAAATCATTAATTGTTAATCTGGAACTGTGGAAGCAGCTGAATAGCGTGCAGCAGGTCTCGGTCGCTGCCATCCATTTAAAGCAGCAACAATGTCTGCAATTGCACAAGGGCAGCCTGCAGGCCGGTCAGCGTTATATTGCTGCCTGTCATGATCTGGAATCGTTACAACATGCGCAGAATATTGGCTGTGATGCTGCAATTTTAAGTCCGGTGCTGCCAACAGCCAGCCATCCGGATACTCCGGCATTAGGCTGGGCACAATTTCAGAACTGGGCCAAACAGGTCGATATTCCGGTGTTTGCCTTAGGCGGGATGCATCGGCAGGACTTGGCGCAGGCCCAGCAACACCATGCCTATGGTATTGCCGGGATCCGCTTTATGGATGCGTTGGATAGCGCTTCAGCCTAAAGTTGTTTCAGCGCTTGCTGTGCCTGTTGCACGGTACGGCTATTGTTTTGTAGCTGGCCGGCTTTTTGAATAATCAGCCATAATTGGCGTTTCATCGCCGGTGTTTGTGCATAGCTCAGACCACGGCGGGCCAGGGATTCTGCATTTTTCGGCTGTTTTTTCTGGTTCGCCACCAGCCCTAAATACATATAGGTTTCAGCCGATTGCGGTGCCAGACGCTGTGCCTGTAAGGCGGCAGCTTCGGCACGCGCCCATTGTCCCTGACGATAAGCCGTCTGGGTCTGCTGCATCAGTTTCTTAAACGCTGGTAAAGAGCGGCCATCTTCAAAACGCTGCTGTACTTTTTGTTCAGGAACCACGACCTGTAATTTCTTGCGCTGAATTTCTTCCTGTTCATAAGGATGAATCACCACGCCGGTGGGTGTGCGAATGGTTTTTCGTTCAGTCGTTTTTTCTTGGTCCGGTTGCGGTGCCGGCTTGGATTCCGGCAGGCTTTGACAGCCCACCAGTCCAGCCAGTCCCATCCCCAAGATCAGATATTTCAAGGTCATTTAATTAAGGGTCCACTTATTGCGTATAACTGCCGCTTGAAATGATGCGTGCATCATTTTCGGAAAGTTGTCTTTCCATCTCGGCTTCACTTTCCTGGATATAATTCTCGATACTGTCACTGCTTTCAGGTACAGCTTGGTAATATTCGGTATCCGGATTGTAAACCGGCTCAACCTGATAATGCGGTAAACCACAGGCGGTGGCCTGACGCGGCACATGATTGCGATAAATCGGAATATACATCGCACCAGCACAGCCTTGAGCCGACAAGTGACCAGAGTCACGGTCAATCCAGTGCCACTGTACGCTGTCCGGCTGGCGTAGATTCACCGGCTTCTGGCGCAGCTGACGCATCACATTGCTCCACACCGGCAGGGCACCCGATGAACCTGTCAAACCGGTGACTTTGTTATCATCCAGCCCTAACCAGACCACGCTTAAATAGTTACCCGAATAACCGGCAAACCAGGAGTCGCGGGTATCATTGGTGGTGCCCGATTTACCGGCCAGTTTTAAATCGCTGGACAGGCTGTTATAGGCTGCACGTCCGGTTCCTGCACTCATTACCTGTTGCAGGCCATAATTCAGCATATAGGCCGCAGACGGTTCAATGGTCTGCTGTACTGACAGGCCATAACGCTCGAGCAGACGACCATTAGAATCGACCACCGCGCGAATGGCTTTGGTTGGATACTGGAACCCACCGGTGGCAAAGTTGCCATAAATATTCATCACCTGCATAGGTGATAAATCGACCGCGCCTAGATAAATGGACGGATACTGTGGAATATTTTCGCTGCTGACGCCAAATTTAATCAGATGGTTACGGAAGGTCGATAGACCAAATTCCTGACCCAAACGTACCGCCGACAGGTTATAGGAATTGGCCAGCGCTTGCGCCATCGGGACTACGCCATGTTCGCTGCCGCTGTAATTACGCGGTGTCCATGAGTTGCCGGCAGATGGAATACTGATTTCGGTATCCTGTACCGGACTGGCCCAGTTATAGCGACCCGATTCCAGCGCGCTTAAATAGATGACTGGCTTCAATAGCGAGCCGACCTGACGTTTGGCATCCAGCGCACGGTTAAAGCCGGTAAAGTCTTGGGTAGAGCCGACTGCAGCCACCAGTTCACCATTTTCAGGATGGGACACCAGCACCGCACCTTGCAAATCTTTTAAACGGCGCGGATTGGCATTGGCCAGACGGTTTACTGATTCTTTAAATGCACTTTGTACCTTGGTCTGTGCAATTGGGTCTAAAGTGGTAAAAATCCGTAGTCCCTGATTGGTCAGATCACCTTCCTGATATTCAGCACGTAACTGACGACGCACAATGTCCAGAAAATCCGGGAAGCGGGCAGGGCCCATGGTCGGTTTGGCAATCACATTTAACGGACGCGCGGTTTCGGTTTCATACTGTTCCTGCGTCAGATAGCCCATCACCAGCATATTGTTCAGTACAATATTACGGCGTTTTTCTGCCGCTTCCGGATTACGCCATGGATTATATAAAGACGGTCCCTGCACCAGACCAACCAGAAAAGCCTGCTGGGCAATATTCAGTTCACGCAGCGGCAGACCAAAATAGAACTGTGAGGCCAGACCATAACCATTAATAGAATAGTTACCGTTTTGACCCAGGTTCACTTCATTTAAATAGGCTTCCAGAATTTCATCTTTGTCATAATGCAGCTCAATTAGCATCGCCATCAGCGCTTCATTGGCTTTACGCTTTAATGTACGTTCCGGGGTCAGATAAAAGTTTTTCACCAGTTGCTGGGTCAGGGTCGAACCGCCCTGACGCTTACCGCCGGTGATATTACTGACAATAGCACGCGCAGTCCCACGAATCGACACGCCATGATGCAGATAGAAATTACGGTCTTCGGTGGCAATTAAGGCTTCAATTAACGGTTTTGGCACCCGGTTCAGTTTAATCAGCACCCGGTCTTCATTGTGCTGCGGATAAATCCCGCCAATCAGCATGGGCTCTAAACGGGCAATACCGGTAGTCGATGGTTTGGTTGCACTGACTTCAGCAATCTGGTTATTGGCAAAGCTGACTTTGAGCACCTGTTCCGGTTCAACACTTTCACCAAAATCGAAGCCGCGGGTATGTACAAACAAGGTATCACCCGCATCGACATAGCTGCCGGTTTTGTTATAGCTTTCTGCGCTTTTATAGCCTAAAAGTTTCAATTCCTGCACGAAATCGGCTTTATTGAGCGGTGCATTGGTATAGATTTCCAGCGGACGAGCAAAGACCTTGGCTGGAATGTCCCAGCGCTGTCCTTCAAATTTATCTCTAACAATATTATCTAATCGAATCAGGTAGATACTTAATGCCAGAAATGCCCCAATCACCAGTATACAAAATAGAAGTGCAATAATACCTATGCCACGTTCAGACTTCATAAATCGCAATAAAACCCTAAGAAATTAGGCTAATCATGCGAAGCTTTTACATAATTTGCAATATTTAATCTGTGAATGAAGCGGCCAATCGAGGAGAAAAAACGGTTGGATTCAGATTTCTAAAGTTTTTTTAAAACATTCGGGTTAGTGCTATTATAGTCAACGGATCGTAGCGGAGCGATGTCGTAGGTGCAAATTTCACACAAGAACTTTCGTAATATCGGATTGATTGGACGTCCTGGCAAAACTTCGGTCGTAGAAACGCTCAGTTTAATTCATGATCATCTGCTGAATTTAGGCCTGCATCCGGTATTTGATGCAGAAACAGCAGAACTGGTCCCTTATCCGAACACCCAAACCGTCAGCCGCGCCTTGCTGGGCGAAGTGGTTGATCTGGTGATTGTGGTCGGCGGTGATGGCTCGTTGCTGCATGCAGCGCGCGCGCTGGTCAAATACAATACGCCGGTCATCGGGGTAAACCGTGGTCGTTTAGGCTTCCTGACCGATATTAAACCCACGGAAGTCATCTTCAAGCTGGATCAGGTATTAAAAGGCGAGTTTCAGCTGGACCGCCGTTTCCTGCTGGAAATGGAAGTGCGCTCCAAAGGTGAAGTCATTTATGAAGCAGTGGCTTTAAATGATGTGGTGCTGCATTCCGGTAAATCGGTACACATGATTGATTTTGACCTGAATATTGATGGTCAGTATGTTTATCGTCAGCACAGTGATGGTTTAATTGTATCTACGCCTACTGGTTCTACCGCCTATGCCTTGTCTGGAGGTGGCCCGATTGTGCATCCGAGTATGGATGCGATTGTGCTGGTGCCGATGCATCCGCATACCTTGTCTTCACGCCCGATTGTGGTGGGTGGACAAAGTGAAATTAAAATACAGATTCGTGAAAACCGTGTCTTGCCAATGGTCAGTGCCGATGGTCAGCACAGTGTTTCACTCAGTGTCGGGGACAGTTTGCATATCCGCAAGCATCCCTATAAGTTAAACCTACTTCATCCACCGGGTTATGACTTCTATATGGCATGTCGTACCAAGCTCGGCTGGAACCAAGATTTTGATTCTTTGCAACAGCAGGATTTATGATGAATATTGAACAGATGCTGGCCGTACTCAATCCTGAAATTGTTGGTCGTCTAAAAACCGCGGTAGAGATTGGTAAATGGCCGAATGGTGTGGCGTTGACCAAAGAGCAGCGCGAAATTTGTATGCAGGCCGTGTATGCCTGGGAAATCCAGCATTTACCGGAAACTGAACGTAGCGGTTATATCGACCGTGGCACCAAGGAAGAAGGTGAACAATGTGATGATGATCATCACAAAAATGAAGATTTCCAGCCGATCAAGTTTATTTAAACTTTAAGGAAACGGATTCATGCAAAAAAGGTAAGCCGCGGCTTACCTTTTTTATTGGCAGTCTTTTGTGGCTTAAGCATTTAAACGCGCAGCCCAGAATTGCTGTGCTTTGTCCATGGCTGCTGCAAAACTGTCGCAGACGCCCATGGTATACAGCGCGATGCCCACGGTTTCCACCACCGCCACTTCACCATAGTCATGCGATTGCTGGCCTTCCCAGACGGCTTTAAATACCGCCAGGTCCAGTTCTTCTTCAATCGGGCTGCGGTTGTCGGTCAGCTTTGGCAATTCATGTTCATACAGCTCGCCGTTACGAATGCCACAAATTAAGGTTTTGGCATCCGGATTCCGTTCAAACTCGCCGCCTTCACCTTTAATCACCGCACTGTTCAGATAGCCCAGTTTAAACGCCGACTGTTGATGGGAACTGCGATAGGCCGGATGGAAAATGGCCTGTACCGTGGCTTTGGCATTAAAGGGGTTAATCAGCCGGGCAAGAGTATGAATAGGTGAACGCAGGCCCATTACATTCCGTAGCGCAATCAAATCGGCCAGCACCGGAGAAATCACGTCTAAAGGCAGATAGGCAAAATGACGCTGCTGTAATTGCTGTTCGACTTCCGTATCTGACTGGCAGATTGGATAGCCTAAGTATTCCAGCACCTGTTCGGTATAGACCCGGTTAATGGTATGCCCAGCAGCGCCGTGCATGACAATATTAAAACCCTGTTTGGCCAGAGTCAGCGCGGCCAGTAAAAACCACGGATAATGTTTGCGCTTCCCGGCATAGGAGGACCAGTCCAGATCAACATCTAAAGCTTTAAACTGCAACTGGTCACGGGTGGCCTGAACAAAGCCGGCCAGTTCATCGACCGATTCTTCCTTGACCCGCAGCAGCATCAGAAAAGCGCCGAGCTGAACATCCAGTACCTCCTGTTTCAGGATCATGGAAAAGGCCTGATAGGCTTCTTCATAGGTGAGGGAACGTGCACCATTTTTGCCTTTTCCCACAATACGTACGTACTGGGCAAAAGGATGTTCAACGTCTTTATAAATGTTTCTTTTCGTGCTCATGTAACTGCCTGAATCTCAAATAAATGGCGCCGGTCGCTTCCCACAATATACACATGTTTGCGGCTTTTTAAAAACCGTATGCTTTGCTCGGATTTAGACTAATGTCTAAGCTGCTTCTGTTTTAAAGTTCGCCAGTTCTCGCTGTTTTTAGCAGCACTATATTTGAATTTTAGGTAAAATTCGCAGCGTTTTATATTGTTTTTTATTTTTACTCATCTCCTGTTCTAAAAAGCCGCTTTTGCGTTTGAGCCTGTTTATTCTGGCGGCTCAAAGTAAGCCCGACTTTTGCCGATGAAAATAAAGCGTTGAATGTTTTGAGCCATGGCTCAAGGCAGCGTATGCCTGTTGTTTTAAAAACAGGCAGAACAGGTCGTGGGTAAAAAATCAAGGGTATTTGTCCTCTGGACAAGAACAAAAGTAGATCTGTTATGGCCAAACAACCTATTTATAAATCCCTGTACTTTCAGGTGATTATTGCAATTATTGCAGGTATTCTCGTCGGTCATTATTCTCCTAGTGGCACACAAATTATTAATGGCGTGGAACAGTATGTTCCGGGTCTGGGTGAACAGCTGAAACCCTTAGGTGATGGCTTCATCCGTTTAATCAAAATGATTATTGCGCCGGTGATTTTCTGTACCGTGGTGAGTGGTATTGCCGGTATGGAAAGCATGAAATCGGTCGGTAAAACCGGTGGCGTGGCATTACTGTATTTTGAAATTGTCTCTACCATCGCCCTGATTATTGGTCTGGTGGTGATTAACGTCTGGAAACCAGGCGTTGGCATGAACGTTGATCCAGCTTCATTGGATACCACCGGTATTTCCAAATATGTAGAAACTGGTGAAGCGCAATCTACAGTCGAGTTCCTGTTAAATATCATTCCAAATACCGTGGTCGGTGCCTTTGCCCAGGGTGAAATCCTGCAGGTGCTGATGTTTGCCATCCTGTTTGGTTTTGCTTTACACCGTTTAGGGCCAGCAGGTAAGCCGGTCTTGAAACTGATTGACCAGATTTCGCATGTGTTCTTTAACATTGTGAACATGATCATGAAAGTTGCGCCAATTGGTGCTTTCGGTGCGATGGCCTTTACCATTGGTAAATACGGGATTGGCAGTCTGGCGCAACTGGCGCAGTTAATTATCTGCTTCTACCTGACCTGTGTGCTGTTTATTTTTATCATACTCGGCAGTATTGCGCGTATGACCGGTTTCAGTATCGTGAAAATGATCCGCATGATTCGCGAAGAATTACTGATTGTATTGGGGACCTCATCTTCAGAATCGGTATTACCGCGCATGTTGAAGAAACTGGAAATTGCCGGCTGTGAAAAATCGGTGGTGGGTCTGGTCATTCCAACGGGTTATTCATTTAACCTGGATGGTACCTCGATTTATTTAACCATGGCCGCAATCTTTATTGCCCAGGCCACCAATACACCTTTAGAACTGCATCATCAGATTACTTTATTGCTGGTGCTGTTGATTTCCTCTAAAGGCGCAGCAGGGGTGACCGGTTCAGGCTTTATTGTGATGGCGGCAACACTGGCGGCTGTGGGTCAGATTCCGGTGGCCGGTCTGGCGCTAATTCTGGGTATTGACCGCTTTATGTCTGAAGCACGTGCCTTGACCAATCTGGTGGGTAACTCATTGGCAACCATTGTTGTAGCGAAGTGGGTCGGTCAGTTAGATCAGGAAAAGCTGCAATATGCATTAAATAATCCGGAAGAAATTGACCGCAAGATGGCAGAACAAAGCCAGCAATCTGCTTCGGCTTAACAGCAGGGCGGTGACTAAAGGAAGCTTCGGCTTCCTTTTTTTATTACTTGGCAGTCAATAAAAAAGCCGGGCGAGACCATGACAGTACGCTTAAAAATGCATAGCATGGGGCTGAATGTAAAACAAGAATGTACCCTACAAGGATCGACTATGCTGGCTTATGATGCAGATTTAGAATTATTCCGTGACAACTTCCGCCGCTTTATGAGTGAACAGATTGCCCCGCATTATGAACAGTGGGAACGGGAAGGGATTATGCCGCGCTCGGTCTGGAACCAGCTGGGTGAAAACGGCTTTTTATGTGTAGATGTACCGGAACAGTATGGCGGCTATGGCGTACCGACCCATTATTCGCTGATGCTGGTGGAAGAATCGGCACGTGCTGGTTATAGCGCACTGTCTACCGGTATTTCCTGTCATTCAGAAATTGCTGCGCCGTATATTTTAAATATTGGTTCAGAAGAACAGAAACAGTACTGGCTGCCAAAAATGGTTAGCGGTGAAGTGGTCGGTGCGATTGGTATGACCGAGCCGGGTGCTGGTTCTGACTTGCAAGCCATGCGCAGTCATGCCATTTTGCAGGATGATCATTATATTTTAAATGGTTCTAAAACCTTTATTTCTAATGGCCAACATGCCGATCTGGTGGTGCTGGCGGTAAAAACCGATCCGCAGGCACGCGCCAAAGGCGTGTCTTTATTATTAGTCGATACCCATCTGGATGGTTTTAAGAAAGGCACCAACCTCGACAAGATTGGCCTGCACGCTCAGGACACCTCGGAATTGTTCTTTGATAATGTAAAGGTACCTAAAGAACAGTTACTGGGCCAGCCGGGACAGGGCTTTGCCTATTTAATGCAGGAATTGCCACGTGAACGGACCGCGATTGCCGCCACCGCCTTGGGCGCTATCCGCGGTTCAATTGACATCACCACGCAATACGTCCAGGAACGTCAGGCTTTTGGTCAGAAAATTGGCCAGTTCCAGAACAGCCGTTTTGTTTTGGCACAGGCTAAAATTGATGAGCTGGCCACGGCTGCGTTTTATAACCAGAATGTCGAGCTGTATATGCAGGGCAAACTGGATGTTGAAACCGCGGCAGCACTGAAAAGCTTCTCGACCGATATGCAGATGAAAGTGGCCGATCAGCTGCTGCAGCTGTTTGGTGGTTATGGTTATATGACTGAATATCCAATTTCTCGTTTCTTTGTCGATGCCCGTATCCAGCGAATTTATGGCGGCACCAATGAAATTATGAAAGAGATTGTGGCGCGCGGTTTATTGGGCCGTTAAGTCCTATACATCAGAGCAAATGAAAACACCCGCCCAGCATCGACTGGGCGGGTGTTTTTTGGTGGGTGTGTTTCTGAGACTATTTTAATGCAGGCTGAGCACATGCAGACTTTCCCGAATAAAAATCGGCAAGTCTGCTGGTGAGCGTGAGGAAATATACAGGTTATTGTCATTTACCACCGCCTCATCAAAATACACGGCGCCGGCATCCATCAGCTCCAGCATCACCGGGGCAATGCTGGTCATGCGCCGGCCTTTGACCACACTGGCATGAATCAGCAGTTGCGGACCATGACAGGTGCTCATAATCGGTTTCTGGGCATTGGCAAAGTTTCGGACAAAATCGACAAAACGCAAATCATCACGCAGTTGCGCCGGAGATTGGCCACCGGGAATCAGCAGCGCATCAAAATCATGAATGGTCACATCATCTATACTTTGGTCGATGGTTACCGAGCTGCGCCGTTGATAACCATAGACAATATTGCCGGCCTTGTTTTCAACATTTACCACGCTATGCCGCGCTGCACGGAAGGCGTGGATCAATTCTGGATAGTCTGCATCTTCATAATCATGGGTAATCAGCACCGCGATTCTTTTTGACATTATTATTCTCCGAATTGCTTTAAATAAAAGAGTAAAGGGGAAAAAGCAAAATTTCATTGCTGCTTTGTAACCAGTTTTCTTATTTCTTTTTCAAGTTAAAATTTCTGGAATTTTATTCAATATTTATGGGCGTAATTTTCTATGTAAGTAATTATGACGCCTGTTCAGTTTACGCAATAAACTTGCAAAATCCTATCACTATTCATCGAATTCAGATGCAAAAGCTATCGGCTGATTGGAAAAAGACCCTGTTTCATCTGCTTAAATTCGCTACACTCTGGATGGAAAAACAGGCAAAGCGTCGTGACTTGTTCAGAATTATTCATGAGCTTTAGCTGCTCAATTGATAAACAGTCTCACAAGTTGCAGAGAGTTTAACCAACTGTTTGTTTTTAAGACTGAATCAATCAAAGTTGTATTGCGCAACATTTGAAAGCTAACTATTGTTATACTGTTTGCATACCGTTTATGAAGGGCGACATAACAATGATCAACGACGATCAAAACACAACGACTTCTCTTGACCTGAACAATATTCGTGAGGAAATTGACTCTGTTGATATGCAGATTCAACAACTGATTAACCGTCGCGCACGATTGGCAGAAGCGGTGGCCAAAGCCAAATTTGCCGCTGAAGAGAATCCGCTGTTTTACCGTCCGGAACGTGAAGCACAAGTTTTACGTAATGTTATGGATCGCAATGAAGGCCCATTGTCGGATCAGACCATGGCGCGTTTATTCCGTGAAATCATGTCGGCCTGTCTGGCACTGGAAGCACCACAAAGTATTGCCTTCCTGGGGCCGGTTGGGACTTATACCCATTCTGCGGTACTCAAGCATTTCGGTCATGATGCCCTGGTGCGCCCTTTACAAACCATTGATGAAGTATTCCGTGAAGTAGAAGCGGGCAGTGCGCATTATGGTCTGGTACCGGTAGAGAACTCCTCTGAAGGGGTGGTGAACCATACCTTAGACTGCTTTAAAACTTCGAATTTGAATGTGATTGGCGAAGTTGAATTGCCAATTCATCATCAGTTCCTGATTTCTGCAAATACCCGTAAAGACAGCATTAAACAGATTTATGCTCACCAGCAAACACTGGCACAGTGCCGTAAATGGCTAGATGCACATTATCCTGGGGTGGAGCGTGTGGCTTTAAGTTCCAATGGTGAAGCGGCGCGCCGTATTCGCAATGAATGGCATTCTGCGGCCATTGCTTCTGAAATTGCGGCAACCATTTATGATCTTGAAATCATGCACAGCAATATCGAAGACAACCCGGAAAACACCACGCGCTTCTTGGTGATTGGCCGTGAGAAAGTGCCACAAAGCGGCAATGACAAAACTTCATTGCTGGTGTCTGCACATGACCGTGCCGGTGCCTTGCTGGAAATTCTGGCGCCATTTGCCAAACACAACATTAGTCTAACCAGTATTGAAACCCGTCCGGCTTTACCTGAAAAATGGGCCTATGTGTTCTTTATTGATCTGGAAGGTCATATTGAGCAAGACAATGTTAAAGCTGCGATTGAAGAAATCCGTCCATTGGTGAAAGAAGTCCGTGTACTCGGCTCTTATCCGGCGGCAGTTTTATAAAATTCTCTGGTGGCCGTGTGCGCTGCATGCGGCTGCTTTTCACCTGTAAATCTGGAAGTAAAAAATGTCGTTTGTCCCAGCCAATGAAGGCATCTCTAAGTTAAAGCCATATCAACCAGGTAAGCCGATCAGTGAACTTGAGCGCGAATTGGGTATTACCGATATTGTGAAATTGGCATCCAATGAAAACCCGTTGGGCTGTTCAGACAAAGTCAAAGAGGCCGTGGCTGCCGAGCTGGCAGAAATTGGTCGTTATCCAGATGGTGGTGGTTTTATTTTAAAAGACCAGATTGAAGCGCAGTTTGGTTTTGGTCATGAACGGATTACTTTGGGTAATGGTTCAAATGACCTGCTGGAAATGTTTGCCCGCGCTTTTGTGTCCGAGCAGGACTCAATCGTATATAGCCAGCACGCCTTTGCGGTTTATGCACTGGTGACTCAGGCCATTAATGCACAGGCCATTGAAGTACCAGCCAAAGGTTTTTCACACGATTTAGATGCGATGGCTGCAGCCATTCAAGCCAACACCAAGCTGGTGTTCATTGCCAATCCGAATAACCCGACTGGCACCTGGTTTGAAGAAGCTGAATTTGAAGCCTTCATGCAGAAAGTACCGGCCAATGTAATTGTGGTACTGGATGAAGCCTATGTGGAATACTTCCCGGAAAACTTCAACAGCCTGAAGTATCTGGATCAGTATCCAAATCTGATTGTTAGCCGTACTTTATCGAAGTGCTATGGTCTGGCAGCGCTACGAGTTGGTTTTGCTCTGGCCTCTGTACAGGTGACTGACTATTTAAACCGTATCCGTCAGCCATTTAACGTGAACCATTTAGCTATGGTGGCAGCTGTAGCAGCGCTGAAAGATGAAGCCTTTATCGAAAAATCACGTGAAGTGAACAAGGCTGGTATGGCGCAGCTGGAAGCGGGCTTTAAGGCACTGGGCCTGAACTATGTGCCTTCACGTGCCAACTTTATTCTGGTTGATGTACAGGCTGATCCGGCACAAACCTTCAATGCCTTGCTCAAAGAAGGCGTGATTGTACGTCCAGTTGGTATTCCAAACCATCTTCGTGTATCGATTGGAACAGAAGCAGAAAATGCCAAATTCCTGACTGCACTGGCGAAGGTGTTAGGTCTGGACGCAAAGGCATAAGCCATGACGCAACCCCTGTTTGAAAAAGTCGCTTTTATTGGACTTGGGCTGATTGGCTCAAGTCTGGCGCGTGTGATTCAGGCTGAACAGCTGGCTCATGAGGTAGTGGCATCGACCCGTTCGCAAAAAACGCTAGAAGATGCCAAAGCCTTGGGTTTAATTGCTGCCGGTTATAGCGATCCGGTCGAAGCGGTGAAAGATGCTGATCTGGTGGTACTGGCCTTACCGGTACGTGCCACCGAATATGTGTTGCAGCAGATTAAACCGTATTTAAAACCTGATGCAATCCTGACCGATGTCGGCAGTACCAAAGGCAATGTGGTCGATGCAGCCAAAGCGGTTTTTGGTGAACAACTGCCTGCCGGTTTTGTGCCGGGGCATCCGATTGCTGGAGCCGAGCATACCGGGGTCCATGCCGGTAAGGTCGATTTATTCGCCAATCATAAAGTGATTTTGACTCCATTACCGACCAGTGCGGATTGGGCGGTCAATAAACTGATTCAACTGTGGGAAGCAGCCAAAGCGGAAGTGATCTGTATGGATGTGGACAAGCACGATGAAGTGCTGGCACATACCAGTCATCTTCCGCATTTAATGGCATTTAACCTGGTGGAGCAACTGGCCAACAGGGAAGACAATTTAGATATTTTTCGCTATGCTGCAGGCGGCTTTCGTGATTTCTCGCGAATTGCAGCCAGTGATCCACAAATGTGGCACGACATCTTCTTTGCCAATAAAAAGGCAATTTTGAATGCAGTCGATGGCTTTGAACAACAGCTGGCAATCTTGCGCCAGCTGATCGAACAGGAAAACTCGCAGGCTTTAATGGGCCTGCTGGGACATGCTCAAGCAGCGCGTCAGCATTTTAATCATATGCTGGCCAAAAAACCGTTGATGGAGAACAATAAAGTGACACAACAATTTACGATTTTACCGGGCTCTAAAAATTTCCAGGGTAAATTTACTGTGCCAGGTGATAAATCTGTGTCACATCGTTCAATCATGTTTGGTGCGATTGCAGAAGGCACCACCCATGTCACCGGCTTTTTGGAAGGTGAAGATGCGCTGGCGACCTTGCAGGCTTTTCGCGATATGGGTGTCAGTATTGAAGGCCCAAAAAATGGTGAAGTGACCATTCACGGTGTTGGTATGCAGGGCCTCAAAGCTCCAGTCGGCGCGCTGTATATGGGGAACTCTGGCACCTCCATGCGTTTGCTGTCAGGCATGTTGTCGGCGCAGGCCTTTGATTCGGTGATGACCGGTGATGCATCCTTGTCCAAGCGTCCAATGGAGCGTATTGCCAAGCCATTACGTGAAATGGGGGCGCAAATCCAGACCACAGGTGAGCGTGGTACGCCACCGGTGTCAATTACGGGCAGCCAGCAGTTAAAAGGCATTCAGTACGATTTACCAATGGCCTCGGCACAGGTGAAATCAGGAATTTTACTGGCCGGTTTGTGGGCCGAAGGTGAAACTGCAGTAACTGAACCGGAACCAACCCGCGACCATACCGAGCGTATGCTGCGTGCTTTTGGTTATGAAGTGAAAACCGAAGGTAACCGTATTTCCCTGCAAGGCGGCGGTAAACTGGTGGGAACCAATATTCAGGTGCCTTCAGATATTTCATCTGCAGCGTTCTTTATGGTGGGCGCGGCCATTACTGAAAATGCCGATGTCACTTTAGAAGCTGTGGGCATTAACCCGACCCGTACTGGCGTGATTGAAATCCTCAAACAAATGGGTGCAGATATTACTGTATCCAACGAGCGTATTGCCGGTGGTGAACCGATTGCCGACATTCGTATTCAGGGCAGCCGTACCTTAAAAGGCATTCATATTCCGGAAGATCAGGTGCCACTGGCGATTGATGAATTCCCGGCGCTGTTTATTGCAGCAGCCTGTGCGGAAGGTCAGACTGTATTGACTGGTGCAGCTGAACTTCGCGTCAAAGAATCTGACCGGATTCAGGTGATGGCAGATGGCTTGAAAACCATGGGTATCGACTGTACCCCAACTGAAGATGGCATCATCATTGAAGGCAAGGGCAAAGCAGGTGACTGGTCGCCTGTGTTCACCGGCGGTGAAATTGAGTCGCATCATGACCACCGTATTGCCATGAGCTTCTCGATTGCCGGTTTACGTAACTCGGAAGTGATTAAAATTGTAGGTACAGAAACGGTCGCGACCAGCTTCCCGACCTTTACCCAATTGACCGCTCAGGCCGGCCTGCAGATTGAAGTGACCGAATAAAGAGAAAAATAACCCAAAACAGCCAAGCTTTTGCTTGGCTGTTTGTTTTATATTGCTTATGCTAAATATACAACAAGAACAGCAGTAGGGTCGTTTATGAAAACACTCCAGTTTACCGCACAATGTGATAACAAGGCCGAATTACAGGACTGTAAGATTGCCCAGGACTATGTGGCAGATTTGCTGGCCCGACAGTTAAACCAGCACGGCTTTGAAACCTTGCCGCAAAGTGGCGCACAAATTGCGGTTAGTGTGGAAGATCATCCTTTGCCCTTAAGCGTGAGCTGTGAAAGCCGCGATGCCGAAGGACGACTGGTGTGTGAAATCCTGTCTTATCCGGAAGAAGAGCAGGACTGGTTTGACCGGATTGAATCGCAAAGCTTGCTAAATCAGCTGGCCCAGGCGGTCGAGCAGACCTTAAAACAGGATGAAAACTTTACTGCCTTTGAATGGAAAAATTAAAACAATCCCAGATCGAAATCGCGAAGCCATTTCGTCTGTATCCATTTTAAAATTAATAGTACTGTTACAGGTTTCTTTCCAATAAAAAACCCATCAGCAGATGGGTTTTTGTCTTTAGCCTAAGGCCAGGAAGCGGGTAATTGCAATCCGCAGCTGTTTTAAATAGCCGGTAAAGAAATGGTTGGCGCCCGGTAAAATGGTAACCAGATGACGCTGTGGCTTGGCCCAAGTAATCATGTCCGAGAGCAGGGTCACATCATCGGCTTCGCCATGAATAAACAGGATGTCACCTTTAATTTCAGGGGTTACATAGTGACGTACACCAGCTACTGTCGCAGTTGGGAGGCCGCATAAAATAGTCTGTTTCGGCTGTAATTCAACCGGTAGCGCTGCATAACTCTTTGCCATCACATGCGCACCAAAGCTGAAACCGCCGGCATAGAACGGCAGGCCAATGTGCTGGCTACGCGCATATTTGATGACTTCTAGAATATCGTCCGTTTCGCCAAAGCCTTCATCATGCACACCTTCACTCTGGCCTGAACCACGGAAGCTTGGGCGATATACCACGCAGCCGCGCTCTAGGTACATTTGTGCTAATAATGCAGGAACTTTGTGTTGCGGGGTGCCGCCTTGCAATGGATGGGGGTGGCTGACAACCGCGAATCCTTTCACTTCACCCTGTGGATAATCTACGAAAACTTCAATTCGACCCACAGGACCTGGAATGAAAATTTGCTCGGACATAAGATAATCGAATAATGGCAGGAGAATCGATTATTTTACCGATTATGTTTAGGAAAAACACAGATTGGCATTAAAATAAGCTGACTGTTATAGTTTGATTAATTATTTTTTAACCACTTTTTGATCAGGATGTGTATGCTCGCCTTAATTTCTCCTGCTAAGACTTTAGATTATGAATCTGCATTACCCACCGACAGCCACACCTTACCAAGACTATTAGCGCATTCACAAGAACTTATCGACGTTAGTCGTACGCTATCTGCTTCAGAAATCGCCAATTTAATGAGTGTGAGCGAAAAAATCGCCAATTTAAACGTAGAACGCTTCCGCGACTGGCAGGCCGATTTTGATTTTTCCAATGCGCGTCAGGCGCTGTTTGCCTTTAAAGGTGATGTCTATACCGGTCTGGATGCCTATAGCCTGAAGGATCGGGACATTGATTATGCACAGCAGCATTTGCGCATGTTATCAGGTCTGTATGGCTTATTGCGCCCGCTGGATTTAATGATGCCGTATCGTCTGGAAATGGGCACCAAGCTGAAAAATCCGCGTGGCAGCAATTTGTATGAATTCTGGGGCACCATCATTACTGATCTGATCAATGAAGATCTGGCTGCGGCCAAGTCTGAATTGCTGGTGAATATCGCTTCGGATGAATATTATAAATCGGTGAAAGAAAGCAAGATTCAGGCAGAAATCATCAAGCCGGTATTTTTAGACCAGAAAAATGGCAAATATAAAGTCATCAGCTTCTATGCCAAAAAAGCCCGTGGTTTGATGGCGCGCTATATCATCGAAAATAAAATTGAACGCGCTGAAGATTTAAAAGGCTTTAATAGCGATGGCTATTATTTCGATGCTGACAGCTCCCTAAAAGGTGAGCTGGTGTTTAAGCGAGATGAGCAAGCCGCATAAACAGGGGAGTGCGTGCCATGCAATCAGAACTTGCTGATTTTCAGTTGTATTGGCAACGCTGCGCTCAGCAGTTTGCGCTGAATCGCTGCCAGACGCAGCAGCTGTATGCGCGGCTGCTGGCGGCCTATAGTGAGCCGCAGCGGCACTATCATGGCGTGCAGCATATTCTGGAATGTCTGCAGCATTTCGATCAGATTCGCACACAGTTGCAGCAACCATCGCTGGTCGAGCTGGCGTTATGGTTTCATGATGCGGTCTATCATCCTAAAGCGCAGGACAATGAAGCACAAAGTGCGACATTGTGCCAGCAGTTATGTGCAGATTTTTTAACAGCAGCACAACTCGAAACCGTGAGCCGCTGGATTCTCGCGACCCGGCAGCATCAGCCTAGTGATGAGCCAGATTTAAATGCCTTGCTGGATATTGATCTGGCAATTCTGGCTGCGCCGCCAGTACGTTTTGCTGAATATCAGCAACAGATTCGTCAGGAATATGCCTGGGTTGAGCAGCAGCTTTATCAGCCCAAGCGCCGTGCGGTATTGATGCAGTTTTATCAGATGCAGCCGCTGTATCAGACCCGGTATTTTCAGCAGCATTATGAAGCACAGGCCAAACACAATCTGGCCCAGGCTTTGTCTACAACGGGCGAATCAGCATCGTGATGGTTCATTCGTCCGCTAAACTTCAAGCATAAAAAAAGGCAAAGTCAGACTTTGCCTTTTCCATCTTGTCACAAGATTAGTGATGATGACCGCCAACACCGTGTACGTGACCGTGGTCTAACTCTTCTTGAGTCGCTTCACGGATTTCTACGATTTCAACTTCAAAAGTCAGGTCTTGACCAGCAAGCGGGAAGTTTGCATCAACGATTACGTTTTCGCCTTCAACTGCTTTAACCGTTACGATCTGTACGCCGTCATCAGTTTGTGCTTGGAACTGCATGCCAGGCTGAATGCTGTCTACGCCTTGGAACATTTGCGCTGGAACTTCTTGAACCAGGTCAGGGTTGTATTCGCCATAACCTTCAGCAGCAGGTACGTTTACAGTGAATTTTTCACCCACAGTTTTACCTTCTAGGGCTTTTTCAAGACCAGGGATGATGTTACCCGCACCATGCAAATAGGCAAGTGGTTCACCTTGAGATTGGTCGAGAGTTTCACCCTCTGCGTTAGTCAATGTGTAGTGGAAAGAAACCACGAGGTCATTTGCAATAGCAGTCATGTTATAGATCCATTTAGTTTTCTAAGGGTACATCATAAAGTGAAAAGGCAAATTTGTTGAATACTTTTACTCAAAAAACTCACATTTGGCTTTTTTATGACATTTTCCCAGATATTGGGGCAGTCGATAAAATTTCAATGCAATTTTATTTTAGGGCCAATTTTTCTGCCGAGCATGTCTTTGGCGGTCAGCACCCCGGCATGGGTATAGCCATGAATGGTGGCCTGATGTAGCCGGTATAAAGACACATACATCGATTTGGCGACCATACCCTGTACATTGACCCGACCAAGTAATTCACCCACGGCCGTATGCTGGCTTAAAGAAATCAGCGAGCCTTTGTCGGAGAATTTAAACATCGGCAGTGGTTTCCCATTCACGTGCTGGCTCAGGGCACGAACCAGAAAGCTGGCCTGCTGACTGGCCACCTGCGCACGCGGACCCAGCACCGGTTCATCGGCTTTGGGCTGGCAATGGGCACAATCGCCAAAGGCAAAAATGTTGGGGTCGGTATAAGTCTGTAAGGTGGCATAGACTTTTAAACGGTGCAGATGATCTTTTTCAAAATCATCCCACTGTTTAAAAATTTCCGGGGCCTGAATTCCGGCAGCCCAGACTTTAATTTCTGCTTCCAGCGGATTACCTGCAGCAAAATAAACCTGTTCTTCATCGACTTTGGCCACCCGATGCTGGGTCAGCACTTCAATACCAAAGCGCTCCAGCTGGGCTTGGGTATGCCGGGAAATTTGCTGTGACAGGGCCGGTAAAATCCGGTCGGCGGCTTCAATGAGCGTAATGCGAACCAGTTGCGGATCAATCCGGTTTAAACCATATTGAGCAAAAGTCTGTTTGGCCTGATACAGCTCTGCTGCCAGTTCAACACCGGTGGCCCCCGCACCAATAATGGCAATATTCAGGGCACGGCTTTGCGGTTGATTTTGGGCTTCTAAATACAGGTGTAGCAAGTCCTGATGAAACACCGTGGCCTGAGGCAGGCTGTCCAGAAAATGACAATGCTGTTTCACCCCTTCGGTATTAAAGTCATTGGAAGTGGAACCCAGCGCCAGCACCAGTGTGTCATAATCCACGTCGATCTGCTTCGGTGGCTGTTCTTTTTTGGAAAATTGCGGTGCCTGCAACTGAATCTTTTTCTGGGTCCGGTCAAGGCCAACCAGTGTGCCTAATGTAAACTGATAATGATGCTGGGCAGCATGGACAAAATAGTTGGTTTCTTCCTGATGCGGATTGAGCGTGCCGGCTGCAATTTCATGTAGCAGCGGTTTCCAGATGTGGGTCAGTTTCTGATCGACCAGAATAATCTGCGCTTTGCCCGATTTACCCAAACGATGACCGAGTTGGGTAGCAAGCTCCAGACCGCCGGCGCCGCCACCGACAATCACAATACGATGTAATGCTGACATGATGAACCTATATTGTTATTTTTAATGCAAGAACAGGCTCAATTTATGCCATCTCCCGGTCAGGAAAATGGCTCAGATTGTTCGACAACTTACATCATGTAGCATTTCCACTGTGCTTGTTCACAGGATTAAACCAGCGGATAAGTTTTGGCTGCGGTTTCATCCTTGGAGGAAAAGCTAAACAGGCTTTTTAGCCAGATCAGCAGTTTTTCAAACAGGCTGGCTTCGGCAATATGTACTTCTTCTTCCAGATGAATGGTATTGATCAGGTGGTTATTCTGATAAACATGCACGGTGGCCAGCTGCATCACCTGTGCCAGCGGGGCCGTCAGTAACTTTTCTTTCAGCTCGACATTCAAATGGGTTTCGGTCTGGGTTAAGGGTTCAATCAGCCGGGTCTGACCGAAGGTATCGTTAACAAACAGGCGCTGCTGGGTCACATCAAACTGTTTTAAATCAATCGCGCTATTTTCGCCATATAAAGACGTGGTGACAATTTTCGGTTGCTGCACTTCAACCTTGAACATTTTCAGGGTCGACTTTACCACTGGCAACTCAGCAATCAGCTGCTTGTTTTTTAAAGCCACTTCGTTGCGGGTGTAGGCATAACTGATGTTCATCAGTTGCTGGGCAATTTCAGCGCGTTTAAATGCACTTTTGGCACCCAAAACCACCACAATTAAACGCCGGTTCGGATCATCAAAATTCTGGGTGAGACGGTTGGCCGTCAGCGCCAGGTTATAACCGGCGGCACGGGTATAACCGGTTTTCAAGCCATCCACCGTCGGGTCCTGTTTGAGCAGAATGTTAGTGGCACGGTGATAACGCTGGTTATAGGTAAAACTGGTCTGTTTGGAATAAGCGAGATAATCCGGAGTGTCATTGACGACCGCCTGTGCCAGACGGGCCAGATCGGCCGCGGTAGAATAATGTTCCGGCATGGTAATCCCGGCCGGATTCTGGAAATGGGTATTTTGCATTCCCAAGGCCTGTGCTTCCTGATTCATACGTGCCACGAACTGCGGTACGCTGCCAGAAATCCGTTCGGCCAGGGTTAAGGCGGCATCATTGGCAGACATCACAATTAAACCGGCTAGTAGCTGATCGACAGAAATCTGCTCACCTTCTTTCAGGTACATCTGGGATTCATCCCACATTACCTGTTTCACCACCGGCGTTGCAGTCAGCACATCTGCCGCGTTCAGTTTGCCGGCCTGAATGTCCTTGAGCACAATATAGGCCACCATCATCTTGGTCAGCGAGGCCGGAGCGCGCTGAATCTGGCTATTGTGTTCTGCAATGACCTGACCCGATTGTGGATCAAGCACGGTCCAGGCTTCTGCTTCAACCGTTTCAGGATTAAAAGATAATAAGGTGGCATGCGCAAGCGAGCTGCATAGCCAGCACAGCAGCGCAATCAGGTAGATGACACGTTTCAAGGGGATTCCTTTTTTAACCAGTCCGTTGGTCATAAACATAAAAATTTTAGGCATGCTATGCTTTTTTTTGCCGCCTGACTAGCGATAATTTTCGACAATGAAGACGACTGCGCATTGCATGACAAAAAAATGTTAAGCTAATTGATAAGTTATCTCTTTGATCTTTTATATCGCCCATTATGTTGCATTATCAAATCGAATTTGACGATTATCGTCAGCATCTTATTCATGTCACTTTGCGCTTTCTGGCCAATCCGACACAGGTTCTAGCTTTACCGACCTGGATTCCGGGCAGCTATCTGATTCGTGAATTTTCCAAACATATTGAAGCGGTCAAGGCTTATGATGAAGCCGGGCGTATTTTAAAAATCCAGAAATTTGAAAAGAACAAATGGCGTTTGTTTAATACCGATCATGAACTGATTACGGTGGAATATGATGTTTATGCCTACGACCTGTCGGTGCGTGGTGCCTATGTTGATCAGACCCGGTTATATGTCAATCCGGCCTGTGCCTGTTTAGGACTGGAAGGTCAGGAAGATAAAGCGATTGAAGTCGAAGTGTTCCTGCCAAACGAACTGAAACATTTCCAGCTGGCGACCGGACTGGTGGCCAAAAGTCTGGTGAAAGGGCGTTATACCTTAAAAGCCAAAAACTATGCCGAACTGATTGATGCGCCGTTTGAGCTGGCCGAGCAGACCCGTTTTAGTTTTGATGCAGCAGGCATTCCACATGAATTTGTGGTGTCGGGCAAACATGCCATGAATGCTGCGAGAATGCAGCAGGACCTGGAAAAAATCTGCGCCACTGAAATTGCCATGTTCGGTTCTGCACCGTTTCAGGATTATACCTTTATGACCATGGCGACCGGGAACAGTTATGGTGGTCTGGAGCATCCAAACAGTACCAGCCTGATTACCCCGCGCGATGACTTGCCAAAAGCCAATGAGCCGGAAGAGCCGTCGAAAGAATATCAGCGTTTTCTGGGGCTGTGCAGCCATGAATATTTCCACTCCTGGCTGGTGAAATTTATCCGTCCGGACAGCTTTGTCAATTATGACCTGAACCGGGAAGGTTACACCTCTTTGTTGTGGATTTTTGAAGGTTTCACCTCATATTATGATGACCTGATTTTATTACGCAGCGGTGTGGTTAATCAGGAGTCTTATATTGCTTTATTAAAAGCGCAGATTGACCGTTATTTGCAAAATCCGGGTCGGGCAATCCAAACCGTGGCTGAATCAAGCTTTGATGCCTGGGTGAAATTCTACCGTCAGGATGAAAACTCCAACCATGCCGGCACCAGCTATTACAACAAGGGCTGTCTGGTGGCCTTGTGTCTAGATCTTGGTTTACGTCTGCGTGGCTCCAGTCTGGATGCCTTAATGCGCAAGCTGTATGACAATGCGCAGCAGGGGATTCAGGTGCATGAGCGCACGATTTATGAATTGTGTCAGGAATTAACCGGTGATAGCTGGGCTGAGCAGATTAACCACCTGATTAACACCACTGAAGAATTACCGCTGGATCAGCTGTTCCCGGAATTTGGTCTGAGCTACAGCTTAAAAAATGACAAGCGTTTGCCATTGGGGCTAAAACTGGCCGATAAACCGGAAGGCGTACTGGTACAGGCCGCACGCCGTGATGGTCAGGCAGCGCAAGCCGGTCTGTCGGCGCATGATGTGATTATTGCCATTGATGGCCTCAAAGCCAGCAGCAAACTGATCGAGCAGTATGCCAAACAGAGCGGCAGCTTTACAGTACACGCTTTCCGCCGTGATGAACTGATGCAGTTTGAAGTGAATGCAGCAGGTTCTGAACTGACTGAAGTTGAATTAAAAGTTGAAGATCAGGCCAAACTGGATCGCTGGTTAAAAGTGTAAAATCACAGTCTGAAATCTATACTATAAAAAACCGATGCTCAGGCATCGGTTTTTTTATGCAGATCTATCGTCATAAACCCTATCGTAATCACACCTTATTTGATGATCAGGCGGGAAGTACCGCGAAACTCCGCCACAATCTGCTGCTTCTGGTTCGTGACCCGAATATCATAAATGCCGCTGCGGCCACTGCTGGCCTTATGTTCTGCCACCGCAGTCAGGGTATCGCCGAGCAGGCCCGGTTTTAAATAATGAATACCGCAGTGCTGACCCACCGCCGGATGTTCGCCGGTGTTGCAGGCAATGGCAAAAGCCGCATCCGCCAGCGCAAAAATCACCGCACCGTTACAGGTTTGATGGCCTTGTAAATGCTGCTCGGTAATTTTTAATTCAATCTGTGCGCTGTGTTCACCAAACGACACCAAATGGGCGCCCAGATGCTGCATTAATCGGTCCTGATGAAACATGGGATTAACTTGCTGATCCATAGCAGACTCCTTTTTTAAGATACGTTTTATTTTAAATTTAAAATTATATGAATCATAAATAGCATTGTGATGATAAAAAGACAAGCAAAAAATAAGGCCCCGTTGGAGCCTTATTTTCATCGTCTATTCAACGCATCTTTGCAACAGCTTTTTTAGCTATACAGATGCCAGCCCCATTAACGGGCACGACGACCACGTGATTTGGTGTTGGGACGGGTGGTGCCATTGGTCTTGCGACGTGGCTTTTCACCTTCTTCCATTTGCCAGATGCGTGGTGTGCCGGATTTTTTCTTGGCGGTACCATCTTTGTTGACTTTTTTCTGCATCGGTTTGCCACCAGTGCCGCCCGGTTTCTTCACATAAGAACGTGAGCGATACGGCTGTTCGGCTGGTACATCTTTAAAGTCGCTATAGAGCAGTGGTTCAATTTCACGGGTTTCACCCGGTTGCAGGCCCAGCTGAACCAGATCAATCGAACCGATTTTGGTGCGAATTAAACGCAAAGTTGGGAAGCCGACCGCAGCGGTCATGCGGCGCACCTGGCGGTTACGGCCTTCACAAATTGAAATTTCAGCCCAGGAGGTCGGCACCGAAGCACGGTAACGTACCGGCGGATGACGTTCCCATAACCACTCCGGTTCAGCCACTTTAATCGCTTTGGCCGGCAAGGTCATGCCATCATTCAGTTCTACACCTTTACGCAGCTGTTCCAGCGCTTCTTCGGTAATGTCACCATCGACCTGGACCAGATAGGTTTTAAACTTTTTATTGGCCGGGTTGGTAATAAACTGGTTTAAACCGCCATGATCGGTCAGGAACATTAAACCTTCTGAATCCATGTCCAGACGACCGGCAATCCGTAAATCCGGATCATCAATGAAGTCGGCCATGGTTGGGTGCTTTTCATCGGGACGAAACTGCGACAGCACATCATAAGGCTTGTTAAGAATAACTATTTTCACTGTAACCTGCTAAAAAATATAACAAAATCTGGGTGTGATTCTTATGCTAACTGTAATAAAACCCGGTATGGGAGAGAAAGGGTGACAATGAGCAAAAAGAAGGTCCACAATATCCGGCTACTATAGCAGATTCTGTCTGATCTGCCTGAACTTTATGGCAAAGCTGAGCAGATGATTTTGATTGGAAATGTAAAACTTGCTGAGAGATGCTACAGGATATATGCCGATTTATTAAGCACAGAAATAAGGCCATTTCCCTTATAAATCCCGGGCTGGTTAAATTTTGATTAAACTGAAAAGATCATCGAGTTAAAAATACAATTAAGCAGACAGCCAAAAAAGACCGGTGCCGGGCAAGAATAGTATGGATTTGCCCGCCCACCAATCACAGGGAGTAGCAAGGATTATGGGTTATCAGAAAATCGTCGTGCCTGCAGATGGCAGCAAAATTACGGTAAATGCAGATTTATCCCTGAATGTGCCGAACAATCCGATTATCCCTTTTATTGAAGGTGACGGGATTGGGGTGGATATTACCCCGACTATGAAAGCCGTGGTGGATGCGGCAGTACAAAAAGCCTATGGTGGCAAACGTGCGATTGAATGGATGGAAGTGTATTGCGGCGAAAAGGCCAACAAGATTTATGGCACCTATATGCCGGAAGAAACCTTTGAGGTCTTGCGTGAATTTGTGGTGTCGATTAAAGGGCCGCTAACCACACCAGTTGGTGGTGGGATCCGCTCATTGAATGTGGCCTTGCGTCAGGAACTGGACCTGTATGTCTGTGTGCGTCCGGTACGCTGGTTTGAAGGCGTGCCTTCACCGGTGCAACATCCGGAACTGACCGATATGGTGATTTTCCGGGAAAACTCGGAAGATATTTATGCCGGGATTGAATGGAAAGCCGATTCACCGGAAGCGAAAAAAGTTATTAAATTCCTGAAAGAGGAAATGGGTGTCACCAAAATCCGCTTTGAAGAAAACTGTGGTATTGGGATTAAACCGGTCTCCAAAGAAGGCACTCAGCGTCTGGTGCGTAAAGCCATCCAGTTTGCGATTGATAATGACAAGCCAAGTGTGACCTTGGTACATAAAGGCAACATCATGAAATATACCGAAGGCGCCTTTAAGGAATGGGGGTATGAAGTGGCGCTGGAGCGTTTTGGCGGCGAATTGCTCGATGGCGGGCCGTGGGTGAAGCTGAAAAATCCGAAAACCGGCAAAGAGATTATGATTAAAGATGTAATTGCCGATGCCTTTTTACAGCAGATTTTAATGCGCCCGGCAGATTATTCGGTCATTGCCACCTTAAACCTGAACGGGGATTATATTTCAGATGCACTGGCGGCAGAAGTCGGCGGGATTGGCATTGCACCGGGAGCCAATATTGGCGGGGCAATTCATATGTATGAAGCCACCCATGGCACTGCGCCAAAGTATGCTGGGCAGGACAAGGTCAATCCGGGGTCGATTATTCTGTCTGCGGAAATGATGCTGCGCGATATGGGCTGGACTGAAGCGGCCGATCTGATTATTCGGGGTGTATCCGGTGCGATTGCAGCCAAAACGGTGACATATGATTTTGAACGCCTGATGCCAGATGCCACCTTGCTGCGCTGCTCTGAGTTTGGTCAGGCGATTATTGACAAGATGGACCAATAAAACGCTATCTATTTGATGCAACCGCCCGCGTTTAACGCGGGTTTTTTATGCCTTATCTTCTCATCCATTTGTGTCAATGTAATGACAAGTAACCACAGTGATGCTTTGGGTGACTAAGGTAAAATAGTAAAACTATTTTCACTTAATTTGTAATGGATAATCCTGTGCCCAATTACATTGAGGCAATTTGATACAGCTTATGACTTGGGCAAAAAACAAAACCCGGTAGAGTAATACCTGTACATATTGTGCGACATATCGAACTGATACAGGAGTGATATGAAATGGCTAATCAACAAAACCAGCAGAATCAACAGAATCAGCAAAACCAACGTCAACAAAATCAGCAGCAGAATGACAATCAACGTCAACAGCAGCAACAGCCTCAGCAACAAAATCAAAAACAGAAAAACCAACGTCAGCAATGATGTCGCACCCCCAATTTAAAAACTTTTTCATCGCCTAAAGGCGCAGATAGGTTTTTAAATTGATTTACTGACAAAGGCTCTCATGATGAGAGCCTTTATCATATCTATATAGCCCATGACGATCTAGATCGGAAAGCAGCAGAGGAATCATCTCCAAACCCAGATCAGAAAAACCTGTACAAAAACCGTGTTTTATCTACCCCTGAGCAGACCTTAAGATCAAGTCATCCCTTGATGATGCAGGTGCCATGAATATCTTGATTTCTAAACGGCTCGCCGGTCTGGCGCTTGGCTTAAGTTTGAGTGTGCTGCTGGTCGGCTGTCAGCCACCGCCTTCGGGTGATGCCGCCGGTATGCGCTATCCGATGCTGTATCTGAAATTGCAACAGCAGGAATTCATGGCGCCTTTACCGGTCCCGGTAGAAGGTGTGCAGGCCAGGCAGATCAGTGATACCTGGGGTGCGGCGCGCAGTGAAGGGCGTCGGCATGAAGGCACTGATATTTTTGCCAAACGCGGCACGCCGGTACGCTCAACCACGGCTGGAATTGTATCGCGGGTGGGCACCAACAACCTTGGGGGTAAAGTGGTCTGGGTGATTGGTCCGGGCTTAAGCCATCATTATTATGCACATTTAGAGGATTATGCAGCGGAGATTCAGGAAGGTGACTGGATTGAAGCCGGTGAAATTATTGGTTATGTCGGTAATAGCGGCAATGCTCAAAATACACCGCCACATTTGCATTATGGGATTTATTTAGGCGGACAAGGCGCCGTGAATCCTTATCCCTATTTGGTACAAGAACTGACCGATGAATAAATGGGATCAGTTTACCTCGATTGTAGAAACCGGGGTTTTGGTGGCCGGCAGTCTGCAAATAAAATACAGATTTCCCAGTGCCAGAACCGCACCGGCCAGTAAAAACTGCTGCGGATAGGACCAGCCGGCGACTTGTAAGCCGCTAAAGCTTAAGCCTCCTATCAGCTGCACGCTGGCAAAGCATAAAGTAGCCATGCCCCATAATTTTTTATAGGCCAGACCATACAGCTGGAGCAGGGTATAAGAGGTCAGAAACACTACCGCCGGATTCAGCAGGCCAGTAAAAAAGGAAGACAGAAAGGTCATCACTGACCAAGGGGCGATTGCCGCTAAAATGGCCGCCACATACAGGCAATACAGGATTTTCAGTGCTTTGAAATTGCCGAGCTGTTTTGCCAGAAAATAGGCACAGGCCGCTCCGCAGGCACTGCCCAGGCCATATAAAATCCAGTGGCTATTGATCCAGAACAGGCTGAGTTGTTGCACCTGACTTAAATAGTCAATCCAGAAGAGCGAGTGTGGTACATAGGAAAACGCGCTACAGCTATACACCAAGAGCAGGCTGGCAAAGACTTTTTTATTGATGGGTACAGCAGCAGCGCTTTGAGGCTGGCTTTGGATGTTAACCGGTAGGGCTTTGGGTTTGAGCAGGATTAAACCCAGACTGCACAGCACGGCAAAGGCACATAAAATCAGCCAGGCGCTTGAGGTGGAGATATGATCTAAATAGGGCAAAAATAATGTGGCGAGCAGCACGCCAAGTCCGATGCCACTAAAACCAATCACATTAATTTTAAACCGATGCTGCAATTTACAGTGCTGGGCGACTATGCTCGGTGCCAGAATCATCAGCCAGCCACCGCAGATGCCGGACAATATTCGCCAGAACAGATACCAGCTACCCTCAAAACCGGTGAACGCACAGCAGAATAAACTTAAACTGCCGAGAAAGGCCGCGGCCTGAATCCAGCCTAATAGCTGCTGGTTTAAGCGCATGGCCCAGACCGCACCAATTAAATAACCGAGTAAATTGGCGCTGCCCAACAGGCTGGCAAACTCGCTACTCCATTCAAAAGCCAGGCGGGTACTGGGTAACAAGGCGGTATAAGAAAAACGAAAAATACCGATACCTAAACAGGTGGACAGCAGTAAAAACAGGCTGAGGCGGCGTTGCTGTGCATCCATACAGATTCCTTGCGCTTTTTATTATGCTTAAAATATTGTTGTATGGCGCGCGGGCTATTGCAGTTGCCCGCTGATCTGGCCAATTTGTTTGCTAATCTAACAACTGTTATTCCACTGAAACCGGCTGGCCAATGCTATAAAAATACCCGCCGGCAATATGGTGGATGCTTTTCCATTCATCGGCCACTTCATGATAATACCAGTGCCCGTCACGAAATACCCGCTGATCGGCATAGGCTGCAATGACTTTACCTATAAACAGGTCATGGGCTTGCTGGTTGTGCGGCTCCGGAATGAGTTCACAGATCAGCCAGGCGGCGCATCCGGCCACTGTCGGCACAGGAGAATGCTCAAACTGGAACAGCTCGACCCCACAGCGGTCCAGCTTGTTCGGCTCCTGAAACAGGCTGATGCTTCCCAGTTGATGCACCATCTTGAGCTGTTTTAAGGTCGGCACCTGCAAGGCAAAATAACCTGACTGTTCAATGATGGCGCGGGTTTTGGTGCTTTTATCCAGCACTACCGTAACTTTGGCAGGATTAAACTCCAGCGCACAGGCTCAGGCTGCAGCCATGACATCGGTTTCCTGCTGATCTTGCGCAGACACCAGCACGGTCGGACCATGATTAATCAAACGATAGGCCTTTTCCAAAGGTACAGTTTGCAGATCAGCAGGGAGCGTCATATTTTTTTATTCCTCAATCAGAGATCATTCCAGAGATATGCAGGAAAACAACAATTCTGCATTGTACCGGGTGTTAAAACTTATATCATTGATGCATGCTTGGGAAAAAGCACAAAATACAGCGGGAGACAGATTCATGAAAATGTATCAGGTTGATGCATTCACAACAGCATTATTTAAGGGAAATCCGGCCGCAGTAATAGTGGTCGAAGACTGGCTTGATGACGCTTTAATGCAGAATATTGCACTGGAAAATAACCTTTCCGAAACTGCCTTTGTCAAGCCGATGGATGCTGAAAATTTCGAGATCCGCTGGTTTAGCCCCACAGTTGAAGTCGATTTTTGCGGCCATGCCACTTTGGCCAGCAGCTTTGTACTGTTTAAGGATTATACCCGCGCCAAAACCATTCATTTTCATGTCAAAAATTTAGGTCTTTTTATTGTCACGCAAGATGATGATGGCAAAATCCGCATGAATTTTCCAACCCGTGTGCCGGTACTGCAAGATGAATTTCCGGCGCAATTGCTGGATGTGATTGATCAGCCGGTTAAGGAAGTCTATTTAAATGCACAGGCCTATATTCTGGTACTGGAATCTGAGCAGGCAGTGTTAGCCGCCCAGCCCGATCTGTCCAAAATCCGGCAGATTGCAGAGCTGCATCAGGTCAGCACCGCAATTACCGCGACAGACCTAGATGTGGCCTTGACCGCGCCCTCTCAGGACTATGACTATATTGCTCGCTACTTTGCCCCGCATAAAGGGATTGATGAAGATCCGGTGACTGGTTCCATGCATACCGGTCTGGCGCCGTTATGGGCAGAAAAAACCGGCAAAACTGAACTGGTGGCTTATCAGGCTTCGGCGCGAGGTGGAAGGCTGTACTGTGCCTTACAAGCAGAGCAGCGTATTGAAATTTCCGGTTATGCCAAATTATATCTGGTGGCCGAGTTATTTTTAGATTAAAACAGAACAGGGAAATCACGCTGGGTATGCCGGTGATTTTCAAACATAAGTCACAACAACAAACAATTTAATGCTGCAGTCATGCAAGCGGCTGCAGCAGGTAAAAGGTATTGAAAAAATTATGTTAATGCGGTTTAAACAGCTCAGCCTGTCTTTGCTGATCATGGGTGTGGGGGCTACGACATTTGCCCAGCCGGTGTTGGTAAAATCTGAACAGCAGATTGAAGAATACCGGCTGGATAATGGTTTTCGGGTGATTCTGGCGCCGAATGCCAAAGAAAATAAAGTGGTGATGAGTACCATCTACTTTACCGGTTCCCTGAATGATCCTCAAGGCAAAGGCGGTATGGCGCATTTACTGGAACATCTGGCGTTTAAAGGCACCCAGAATGTCCCGGGAGATGAATTCCAGCGCCGTTTAAACCAGTACACCTTAAGCAATAATGCCAGCACCGATTACTACTCGACCAAATATCTGAACACCATCCGCCCAGATCAGACAGCCATTAATGAGATGATTTATCTTGAAGCCGAGCGTATGGACAAGCTGGTGCTGCAAGAAAAATTTGTGCCGGCAGAAATTGCGATTGTGAAGCGTGAACGCGAAGTGCGTATGGATCAGCCCTATGCGGTGTTAATGGATCAGGTCTGGAAAGCGGCCTATGGCAACCAGTATCTGGGCCGTTTACCGATTGGTGATCTGAATGAGTTGCAGTCGATTCAGATGCCGGAATTGCAGCGTTTTTATCGTAACTGGTATGCACCGAATAATGCCGTGATGGTGCTGACCGGCAAGTTTGATAAAGCGCAGGTACTCAAGCAGATTGATCAGCATTTTAGTCCGCTGGCCAAACGCCAGATTCCGGCACAGGTCAAGGTGCCAGTGCTGGATGCCCGTACCATCAAAAACCGGGATTTTTTAGTGCAAAAAGGCAGCCAGCTGGCCAAGTTCAATATCTATTTAAATGGTCAGAACGGCCAGCATAAAACCGCTCTGGCGTTGGCGCCGTATTTATACACCATGCAGCCGAGCGGGCATTTGTATCAGGGCATGGTTGAAACCGGTATCAGCACCATGGTGCAATCGACCACCTGGCTGGATCAGGATTTTAATCTGGTCTTTATGGGTGCCTTGTATGCACCGACTCATAATGCCAAGCAGGTTGAAACTGCCTTGCAGCAGGGTGTCGAGCAGGGCAAAAATTTTAATCAGACCGAGCTGAACCGGGTCAAAACCCTGATTCGTAATAGCCAGGACAGTCTGTTTAGCAATGCCAGTGCTCTTGCCGGTATGCTAAGTGATTATGTGGTATCGGAGCAGGGCAACTGGGCACAGTATTTTGTCCATCAACAGGAATTACAGGCCTTAACGGTGGATCAGGTCAATACACGTTTACAGCAATTCCTGATTCCTGAACATCGTATGCGCGGGCATATTCAGCCGACACCAGAAGAGCAGAAAAAGGCCCAGCAACAGCAGGCTGCTGAACCGCTGAAAACCCTCGATCAAATGGATGTACAGGCCGAGCCACTCAAAGACATCAGCAGCTATGAGCAGGAAATTCAGCAGTATCTGCACACATCCAAACAGGCCTTAAGCCAGACTGAAGCCAAAATCCAGCGTGGCACACTGGCCAATGGCATGAAATATGCACTGTTTCCCACCTCGACCCGGGACGATAAAACCTACGCCACCATTATAGTCGATTTTGGCAATGAAAAATCGCTGTTTAATCAGGGCGAGATTATTGACCTGATGGCCTATTTAATGCTGCGTGCCTCAGATCAGTACAGCCTGCAGGATATTGCCGACAAATCCATTGACGCCGGTGGTTCAGCTTCGGCACAGGCCAATAGCAATGGCGTGGCCATTTCGATTGTGGCCAAAAAAGATAAATTTGATGAGTTTTTCAGATTTGTCTTGGAAATCATGAAAAAGCCGCTGTTTGAACAGGCCCAGTTTGATCTGATCAAGGCACAAAGTCTGGCCAGTCTGGACCGGCCGTATACCGAGCCGGAAACCGTGGCTGCCTTAAATATGGCACGTTTGATCGAGCGTTATCAGCCGGGAGATTTGCGTTATCACTTCGAGCCGGAATTTGCCAAGCAGCAGTTGACCCAGGCCAGCAATGAGAAAGTCAAACAGCTGTATCGGCAGTTTTTTGCCATGGATCATGCCCGGATTGCCATTACCGGCGATTATGAGGCCAAGCCGGTTCTCAAGCTGTTGCAACAGCAGTTTGCCACTTGGAACGGAGCACAGCCGTATCAGCGTTTAAGCGTGCCGTATAACAGCTATGCGGCGCAAAAACAGCATGTACTGTCCGAACAGCGTGAGTTTGGCAGTTATCAGGGCGTGATGACCCTGCCCGTGGGAAATAATCATCCCGATGCAGCCGCATTAATGGTCATGAGTCATATTTTAGGGGACTCACAACTGACCTCACGTCTGGCGCAAGAGCTGCGTGAAAAAAATGCGCTGGTCTACAGTTTTGGCAGTTCGCTCAGTTTAAGCAGCTTTGAAAATTCCGGTGCCCTCAGTGTGAGTGCCAACTATACTGCCGGTAAAGCGGCGCAGTTGTCGCAGGCGGTACATAAAGTCTTTCAGGAGTTGCGCAAAAATGGCGTGACTGCACAGGAAGTAGCGGCGGCCAAGGCTGACATTCTGAAACAGCGTGTCACAGCGCTGGAAGATGAGCGCCGTATTCACCGGATGCTGGTGGCACAGCTGGAACTTGACCGTGATTTACCGTATCGGGAAAAACGTGATCAGGCCATTGCCCGACTCAGCAAAGCCGATATTGATGCGGTGATCCAGAAATATCTGCTGCCGCAACATTGGGTCGAAGTCATGGCTGATCAATATGGTCAGCCGGTAAAATAAGTGCTGATTACAGATCATTCATATAAAAAAATCTCCCTAAACGGGAGATTTTTATGAAGCCGGTTATGTTGGCACTGATCCCATCTGCCAGCAATCCTTAGAGGTGCTATGAGTAAGTATGAGGTGAATTTATCATAGAGAATTAGAGCCGATAGAATTGTTTGGCATTATCATGGAACACCTGCGCTAATGCCTGCGGATGATACGTCGCCACCACATCGCTAAAGGCATCAATAATCGTGACTAAGTCGCTACTGACCCGATCCATCGGGAAATTGGAACCAAACATCACCCGATACATACCAAAACTTTTTAGCGCATGCTGAATCAGCGGGGCAGTTAAATCAATGATTTCCTGTTTTGAGGCCAGCCGTTGCTGCTGATGAAACTGATGACCCAGTACCGGCATGAACAGCCCGGACAATTTGGTATAGACATTCGGGCAGCGCGCCAGTTCTGCCAGGTCTTCCTGCCAGCGAAACAGGATATTGTCGCGCGCAGTTTGGGTAATACCGGTATGCGAGCCGACCGGACCAAACAGACCGGCCGGTGTACCGAGGTGATCCAGCACAATTGAGGTTTCCGGAAACTGTTTTGCCAGGGCAATCACATCTTCCAGCTGGCTGGAATAGACCCAGGCATCAAAACTTAAATTATGCTGTGCCAGTAGTTCAAAGCCTTTCAGAAATTTTTTGTCACGGTATAAATGCGGATCATCGGCCCAGGCATAAATGTCTTTATCTTCATGAACCGCAGCCATTTTACGAATCCCGCGAAAATGTTGCGGCGCCGCTTTCTGATGCATTTTCAGAATCTGCTTGAACTGGCTGTCACGCGGGTCGGCCGTGGCCACCACTGCACCCAGCTGGATACCATTTTTGGTAAAATCCAGCGACTCAATAAAACGGGTTTCTCCAACCACACCTTTGCCTTTGTGGTCATGCCAGCTGGCCTCCACATGCACCACTTTTTCAACCGGATAAAAGCCGACATCGCGGCAATAATGCTCGGGCAAATAGGGGGCAGTGACATGCTGGGTATGTCCCAGGGTGTCAATCAGCGCTTTGGATTTTAGCGTACGGATGGTTTTATCCAGTAAGCGTGGATATTTCCCCAGCAGCTTGACCGCCAAGCGTGCGCTGTGTGGTGTGTTATACGGGTCCCATTGATGAATATGCGCATCAATCAGTGCAAATTCAAGATTTTGCATAGCAGGTTGGTTTGATCCTTGAAGATGTCTATTTTATTCAAAGCCAAGTCTGCAAAAAAGAAAAGGGTATTTATCGAAAAGATGACATTAAAAAAGCCCAACAGGGTGGACTTTTTTTAGCAATTTAATGATCGTGATCATGTTTGTGTTTATTGCTGTGAAATTCTTCATTACGACGGAAACGTAAATAGTTCTCGAACTGTTCACAGTATTCATCATAATTGTCTTCCAGCATCATCTGGAACTGCTGCAAAATGTAGGACATGACCTGATCTTTGGCAGCACGCATTTCCTCACCATCTTTGAAGTTATTGGCTGCGACCCAGGTATTAAAACGCGCCGTGCCAAACAACATGGCAGCGCTGACCTGACCGCGTTTTTCCGCTGGTTGTTCCTGTGAGCCTTTTTCGACGCGACAAAATTCGTTGGCCTGTTTGATAAATTCATCAGCACGTTCAAAGAAAGCAGCATTTAACGCTTCTTCTTCGGTAACATCGGTTGCTTCAATCTTTTGAACCATGAATTTTTCCTAAGCTAAAATCATAAACAATAATTATAGGCAAAGCCTTGCAGAAACTAAACCTTTGTCTTACTCTAAAAATAGCCTAAGCAAGAAAAAGGAATCACGATGCAAGATGCAATTGCGGTTCAAAGTCTAAAAAGTGATATTGCGCTGCTGCGACAAAACATCTGGCCGCCGGCACATCTGGCCAATGTAGAAGGGCTGCCAATTTATTATGGCAATCCGGCTGAAGTTGAAGCCTATTTCCAGCAATGGTCCGGATTGATTGAGCGGGCACAAGAGCTGTTTCAGCCCTTTATGGAAGATGAAGTGCTGGATGCCATTCATCTGCCAAGTCACTTAAACCTGCCTTTATTTTTCTTTCATGTTGACCGAATCCGGATTAATAAAACCCGGGCCAAAGAATCAAAAACTTTTCGCGGTCTGGCCAGCCTAATGGAAAAGTGCGGCCAGTTTGATGCTACGCAGATGCTGGCGATGAAACAGTGGCTGGTGAGTGACGACAGCGCCGCACTGGTGGCACACCGTGAGTTTATTGATTTGCGTACCTATGTGTTTCAGCATGGGCAAAGTGAATACACCCGCACCCGTTTTTATGTCAACGGTATTGTGCTGAGTGTCGAACCGCATTTTCAGCTGGTGGATGCCCGGGAAAAACCGCGCAAGCAGCGGAGCGATAGTTATCATGATCCGCTGGCCGATAACGGTACCTGGAAGGTATTTGGCAAGTACCGCTAAATGATTATCTCCGTGCTGGGCTTTAGTCCGACCAGAAGGTTTTGCTGCGGGTAAATTCCAGCAAATGCTGCTGGGCTTCGGCCAGAACATGCTTTTGCTCGGCAGCAATCCAGCCCAGAACAAACCAGGCCTGTGGGTTTTGCTGAACCTCATGTTGAAACAGGGCTTCGGCCACCACCAGATCATTAAACTGCCCCAAAGATTCCTGTGCCGGTTTCAGTGCTTTCAGATACTGTTTGACGGCATCCGCTTCAAATAAAGAGGCAATAAACTCGACTGAATAACGCAGGCGTTTGACTCGTTTGCGGGTGCGGTGCTTCTGTTCACTGTCCAGATGTGCAAACTGCACGGCATCCTGACAAATTTGCCGGTGCATTTTTGCAAGCTGTTTCCGTACCTGTTTTTTCAGCGATTGATCATCTTCATGTGCTGTGCACTGGCTAAACTGTAGCAGCTCCAGCAAGAGGCGCACTGTTTCTGGCGCGCGAAATAGTGCATCAATTTCATCGCTGCTTTCGCTACTTGCTGGCAGTTCCGCGAGGGGAGAGCCGGCCTTGGCCAGACGTGGCATCAGGCTTTCACTCAGCGCATCGCGGTCGCGGGTGGAACCAAGTTGCCGGAACAGTTCTGCCAATTGCGCTTGCCATTCGGGTTGTACCTGTTCGGACCAGTGACCAAAGATTTTCAGCGCGCTGCGTAAACGGCGAATGGCCACACGGGCCTGATGTACATGACCACTCTGATAATGATTGTCGGCAATCGCCGTGGCATTTGGTAATAAATGAGTCAGACAGTTGCTGACAATTTTGGCCAGCGCGCGGCTACTCGAATCATGTTTATCGAGGCTAAAAGGTGTTTGATGTTGAACGGGCAAGATGTCCTGCTGATTCTTGAGCATCTGACCGCGCTGTGATTTGCTGCGAACATCAAGCCAGAGCTGATAGCGTTTTACCCATGGCTGCACAAAATCAATCAGGTCGCTAACATCGCCATGTTTCAGTTCAAACTCGACTTCGTAAATATCGCTTTGTGCTGTTGGTGTGCGGACTTCGCCCTGATCAAACGCCAGTTCAATTGCACTGTCTTTGACTTGTTCAAGCACAATCAGGCGTTGCACATCGGTTTCAAATTGCAGCTCCAGACCGGTATTTTTTAAATCGGCCTTTTTCAGCTCCAGCGCCTGTTTTAGCAAGGTTTGCGCCTGTTTATGTTCCTGATACAGGCTTAGATCCAGCTGCTCCGGTTCATCTGGGCCGAGGGCCAGTTCCAGTTCAAAACGCTCAAAATGATGCTGCCCCGGTGCTTTTAAGGTCTGACACCAGCGTTGACCTTCCAGACGCTGACGCAGGGCGATGGCATGCTGTGCCAGCTGCTGCTCAGGACTGTCATAATATTTGGCCCACAGCTGCATTGGCACGGCTTTTTTCTTGGCAATGGCTTTTTCAAAGGCGCGGCGCTGATGCACCGGCACCTGAAATTTCAGTTCGATTTCCGCCATAACCAACTCCTGCAATTTTTATTCTTGATTGACCTTACTATAGGCCAAGCCATGCATAAAAAGTAGCCATAAAGCGTATTCTTTTGTCTGGCCGGAGCGGAGAGTGGCTGAACTTACTTAATAAATTTGCGGCTGACCAGGAATTGTTCGGTGGCATCCAGCAAGGCTTGCGCATGGACTTCCTGTTTTGCGGTCAGCCAGCCGAGTACAAACCAATCGCTGGCTTCCAGCTCAGTTTGCTGGATATACAGCGCAGCGGAGGAGAGAACCTGATATTCCTGCGCGGCCAGTTGGGCATCGTTCAGGGCTTTGCTGTACTTTTGCAGGTTTTTAACATCATAGATCGTGGTGAGTACCGGGAAAATAAATTTCAGGGCATTAATTTTCTGCGCCAGCTGATCCAGACTGTCAAAATCGGTCTGGCTGGTCTGGTTTAGCTGTTCTTGCAGTAATTTATATTGATGTTGCAAAGTCTGCTGGGCGGCCTGTTTTAAATCCTGCGCAGGGTGGGAGGCATCTTCATCCAGGCTAAACATCAACAGTTCCAGATAATGATGTACATTCTGGGTCGATTTCACCAGATTGGCCAGTTTCTCTTTGGCATATAAAATATCTTTGGCCAGATTCGAGGCGGTATTCGGATTCTGCAAAAAGGTGCCGAGGGTATTTTGCATGTGCTGCAAATGTTGCAGCTGGTCAAACTGCTGTCTAAACGCCAGTAACTGATTGGCCCATTTTTCCGAAATAGACGCACTCCAGTCTTTGAGCAAATGCACGGTTAAATACAGCTGATTTAGTGCATTCTGTGCCTGCACAATATGCTCGGCTTCATTAACACCGGCTGAAATAGCCGCAATGTTCGGTAGTAAATGCTGCAATTGCTGGGCAATTAACAGTCTTAAATTCTGATCGGCTGAGGCTTTTTTATTTAAACGGAACTCTTCAGCCAGACGCGGCGGGCTGACTTGTAAGTCTAAAGCCAGCAAATTGCCCATTTCGGCCTTGCTGCGCACATCTAACCAGAGCTGGTATTTCTTGACCCATTCAAAACAGAAGGCCAGCAGTGCCTGCACCGAACCAGATTTTAATTCAAACTCAATTTCATGGACGGGATATTCACGTTCACCACTGCGAATACAGCCCACATCTAAACTGGCTTCAATCTCCACTTCATCTAGCTGGATAACACGCGAAGTACGCGTAATATCGGTTTCAAATTGCAGTTGCAGCGGGCTTTCAGTCTGACTGAGAACTGCATCTAATAGCTGTCTGGCTTCGGGAGCGGCATCGTAAATGCTTAAATCAAGCGCAGGTGGCTGGTGCAGTTCGCCCAGGTCATGATTATGTTCAAAACGTTCAATATGGGTTTTGCCGGCTTTTAGTGTCTGCACCCAGCGCGTGCCTTCCAAGCGTTGTCTCAGCGCAATACCATGCTGTGCCAGTAGGCGGTCGGCAGTGTCATAATATCGGGCTTGCAGCGAAATGCTTTCAGATTTCTTAGGATCCAGCGCTTTAAGTAAGGCATTACGGCGCGCATCAGGAATTTGAAATTTTAATTCAATCTCGGTCATTCAATTGGTCCTAAAAAATTGAGCAATACAGCAAAAAAGTAGCTTTCTGGCAGATGACGCCGCTATACCAAATTATTATCAAGCGTCCAGAAAAGGCGTTCATTGTTTAAGGCTTCTGATTGTAACCAAAATCTGTCCTGAAAAAAGTAGCCAGAAAAATAGCGCGAACAAAGTGGCTTTTATTTGTACAGAAAATGCGGTAATTTGAGCAAGAACAGAGCATCAGGATGATGAATATGAACGCACCCCTCAACACCGAATGGGCGAAAAAACCGGATGACACGCCTCAAGGTCCAATTCAAAATTATCACGAGTTTTATCGTTTTTATTTAACCGAACACCGCAATATCATGAGCCGGCGTCTGCATATGCTGGGCAGTGGTATCGGCCTGATTTGCCTGACACAAATGGTCAGGCAGCGTAAGCCACGCTACTTTGTCTATGGACTGGTGGCCGGTTATGCCTGCGCCTGGGTCGGTCATTTTTTCTTTGAAAAAAACAAGCCGGCCAGCTTTAAACAGCCGCTGTATAGCTTTATTTCTGACTGGCGAATGTTTGCCGACATTCTGCGCGGCAACCTGAGTCTTAAAGACCGCGCACTGGATAAAATTGACAGCTAATCTTCATTTTTCGAGCAAAACTAAAACTTTCGGTCAAAAATAAGATGAATGGTCAAAAAATTCATTGAAATTGTAGAGTGAATGTTCTATTAATTGAAGCAATGCAGAGTGTATGACACTTTGATGACATCAGTTTTTAACTTTCCAAGCCTGGAGTGACCTTTCTCCGGGCTTTTTTTATAGCTGGAATCATTGAAATAAAAAGAATGAAGAGAGTCAAAAGAGTGTGGACGTACTAGCGTTTGATCACATTTCCCCAAATGCGTCCTGGCATCAAATTCTAGTACGTCCATGAGACCATGAATGCACGTTGGTTGTTATTGATATAAAAAAATAAAAAACAACAACTTATATCGTTATTATTGTGAGTCTTAGTAAATACCGAAACTGGCGCTGACTCTATCCCCAATACTAGGGATTTTGCATAAAAATCTGAACTGAAACAAAGCATCAGCGAAAATACAGGCAAGGCCTGCTCTTGAGCTGTAACTATGTAATAATGAGAGCCAATTTTTTGAGGTGTTTCAGGCAGGCAAAATGCGTGGCTTATATTTAATTACCAATGATGATCCGATTGAACTGCTTTTAGCCAAACTTGAAGGTGCAATGGCGACCTATGAAGTTGCAGTCTTGCAATATCGCCGTAAAAAGGTGGCAAAAGAAGATCAGGCCTATGAAATTGAATATATGAAGTCATTGTGTGCACAGTACAAAGTGCCATTTGTGATTAATGATGATTTGGAAGCTGCGGTAAAATATGGTGTCGGCGTGCATTTGGGTCAGGATGATGGCTCAATTGTCGAAGCCGCAGCACGTTTACCGAAGAATGTCCTGATTGGCCGCAGCTGTAACAATTCACTTGAACTGGCAGAGCAGGCCATTGCCGATGGCGCTAACTATGTGGCATTTGGGGCAATTTTCGCCACCGATACCAAGCCGGAAGCCGGCAATATCGGTCTGGAAACCTTAAAGCAGGCCAAAGCAAAACTGAATGTACCGATCTGCGCGATTGGGGGGTTAACCGTTGAAAATGGTCAGCAGGTGATTGATGCCGGTGCCGACCTTTGTGCGGTGATTAGTGATATATTAGGTCGTCCGATGCATACCGTTGCTCAACGCGTATATGACTGGTCTGAACTATTTAAAAAGGCGGTTTAAGCCGAAATTTTTGTCTGATTTTATTTTGAGTTGAGTCGATTCATGAGCCTATCTCCAAAGCAAGAACAATTATTTAAACAAGCCAGCAAACATATTCCAGGTGGCGTGAACTCACCGGTGCGTGCGTTCAATGGTGTAGGCGGCACGCCGGTCTTTATTGAAAAAGCCCAAGGCGCATATTTATATGATGTAGATGGCAAACGCTATGTCGATTATGTCGGTTCATGGGGGCCAATGATTTTGGGTCATGCCCATCCAGCGATTATTAAAGCGGTGCAGGATGCTGCAGTAGACGGTTTGAGTTTTGGTGCGCCAACTGTTCATGAAACGACGCTGGCCGATATTATCTGCGAAATCATGCCATCAATTGAACTGGTGCGTATGACCAACTCCGGTACAGAAGCCACCATGACCGCGATTCGTCTGGCACGTGGTTATACCGGCCGTGACAAGATCGTGAAATTTGAGGGCTGTTACCACGGTCACTCAGATTCATTACTGGTGAAAGCCGGTTCTGGCCTGTTAACCAAAGGTGAGGGTGAAGCGACCTCTGCCGGTGTTCCTGCGGATTTTGCCAAACACACCTTAACCCTGCCATATAACGATATTGCCACCTTAAAAGAATGCTTTGCCAAGTTTGGTTCAGAAATTGCCGGGGTGATTGTGGAACCGGTTGCCGGTAACATGAACCTGGTTGCGCCAATTGATGGTTTCTTGCAGACCATTCGTGATGTCTGTGACGAACATGGCTCGGTGTTTATTATTGATGAAGTGATGACCGGTTTCCGTGTCGGCTTAGGCGGTGCGCAGGCGCATTATGGCGTTACTCCAGATTTAACTACTTTGGGTAAAATCATTGGTGCCGGCTTACCGGTCGGTGCTTTCGGTGGTAAACGCGAAGTGATGGAATGTATTGCACCACTGGGTAAGGTGTATCAGGCCGGAACATTGTCGGGGAACCCGCTGGCGATGCGTGCCGGTATCGAGATGTTTAAACATCTGCGTGAGCCAGGCTTCTATGAAAAATTAAGTACACAACTGGAAAAACTGCTGGCCGGTTTACAGGCAGCGGCAGATGAAGCCGGTATTGCGTTTAAAACCCAGCAAGTGGGCGCGATGTTTGGTCTGTACTTTACCGATCAGGACGATATCACCAGCTTTGACTCGATGCTAAAATGTGATGTCGATGCTTTCCGTAAATTCTTCCACGGCATGCTGGAGCGTGGCGTGAACCTGGCACCATCTGCATTTGAAGCCGGCTTTATTTCAAGCGCGCACAGCGATGAAGATATCGAGTTTACCATTCAGGCGGCAAAAGCCACTTTTGCTGAGATGAAAGCGTAAATTTGACCTCTCCCTAACCCTCTCCTAAAAGGAGAGGGAAGCTTCAGTTAATTCGAGATCAAAATGAAAACCAAACATTATTTGACTTTAAGTGATGCTGAATTTCTATTAAATGAAGCGCATCAATATGCGATACAGCATAACTTTAATGTCAGTATTGCCGTGGTGGATGAAACGGGCAGTTTACTGGCCATGAAACGTATGGATGGGGCAGCACCAATGACTGCAAATCTAGCCATCGAAAAAGCCAAATGTTCTGCCATGAGTCGCCATGCATCCAAACTGTTTGAAGATATTATCAAAGGCGGTCAGATGGGCTTCCTGACCATGGAATCATTTTCAGGGATGCTAGAAGGTGGTGAACCGATTATGTATCAAGGGCAGCTCGTCGGTGCGATGGGTGTGTCGGGTGTGAAGTCGTTTGAAGATGCGGAGATTGCACGGGTAGCGATTGAGAAGTTTGTAGCACAGCAAAGTTAATTCAAGAAAAAAATTGATTAGCTCAACTCAATAAATTCATCCAAAGTTGTACCAAAATGAAGCGTGGAACGTTAAATATGAATTAAAAAGCCCAATCGCTAATGATTGGGCTTGCCTATATACAATAAAATTATGATTTAAAAAGGAAATCAAAAGAATTTCGTATAACGTGTATTATGTTAATTTTAGGGAAATTTAACTATTCTGATTTTGCTGAAATCATAAATTTATAAGAGATAAATAATGCTAATAAAAAGATATTGGATTATTTCCTCGTATGTCCTGTTACTTATTGGATGTACATCAAAAGATATTTCAAAAGATATTCCTAAAGAAGGGGAAATAGTGACATGGAAGCAGAATCCAAATTTGATAGTAAAAGCAAAGCTTGGTCCACGTAGAAAACATATTCCTGACCAATTTGATAATGAATTTTATCACCCTGAACGTGAACATTATTTAGGGCAGTTTCCAATTGACTATATTCCTGAAAAATTTCCCGCTATAACTCAAGAGGAAGCAAATACTTTACCAATGCCTGACTCTAATCGACAATTAGAATTTTAT